>DAIMKK010000228.1:0-5245 GCA_036721745.1 Pseudolabrys sp.
CGGTCGCAGACCGGCCCGACCTCTTACTCGTAGCGCAGCGCGTCGATCGGATCCAGCTGGGCGGCCTTGCGGGCCGGATAGTAGCCGAAGAAAATACCGACGGCCGCCGAGAACAGGAATCCGCCGGCAATCGCCGTGCCCGAGATCGGGGCCGGCCAGCCGGCGAAGAACGAGATAGCGGCGGAAAACGCCACGCCCATGATTATGCCGGCAATGCCGCCGGTCACGCTCAGGAACACCGCCTCGGCGAGGAACTGCAGCAGCACATGCACGCGGCGCGCGCCGATCGCCATGCGCAGGCCGATTTCGCGCGTGCGCTCGGTCACCGACACCAGCAAGATGTTCATGATGCCGATGCCGCCGACCACCAGCGAGATCGAGGCGACGGCGGCGAGCAGCAGCGCCATGATGCGGCTCGAGCTTTCGGCGGCTTCTGCGATCTGGCTCAGATTGCGCACGGAAAAATCGTTGTCGGCGCCGGTCTTGATGCGGTGGCGGCGTGCGAGAATCTCGGTGATCTGGCGGATCGTGGGCTGCACATCGGTCGAATTGGCGGCTTGTACGTAAATCTGGTTGACGTAACCGGCCAAATGCGGCGTCAGGCCATAGGGGTTGGGCGGAACTGGATAGATCCAATTGAGCTGGGTTTGCGCCTGGGACGGCGCGGCCACGCCGAGCACTTTGCGTTCCGCCGTGGTGAACGGAATCATCACCAGGTCGTCCTGGTCCTGGCCGTACGATGTTTGCCCCTTGGATTCGAGCACGCCGATCACCCGTAACGGGACGCCCTTCACCTGGATGAACGCGCCGATCGGAATCTGCGACTCGCCGAACAACTGCGTCGACACGGTCCGCCCGATCACCACCACCAGCGCTGCCGATGCCTCGTCATCGAGCGAGATTTCGCGCCCAATCTCGATCCGCCAGTTCGTCATCGGCGGGTAATTCGGGCTGATGCCTTGGATTTGCGTGGCCCAATTCTGATTGCCGGACTCAACCTGGCCGGATTGGCGGATGAGATAACTGACCTCGCTGACCGCCGCGCTCTCGCGCAGGACCGCTTGCGCGTCGCTGATGGTCAGCGTGGAGGCGCTGCCGGATCCCGCGCGCATGCCGCCCGACGTCCTTGCGCCAGGCAGCACAACGACGAGATTGGTGCCGAGGCGCTCGATTTGCTTGCGAACCGCTTCGTTGGCGCCCTGGCCGACGGCGACCATGGCGATCAAAGCCGCGACGCCGATGAAAACACCCAGCATGGTCAAGGCAGAGCGCATCATGTTGCGCCAGAGCGCCTGCATGGCGGCGGCCATGATCATCAGTCCGAAGCTCAAAACGGGGTTGTTGCGCCGTGCGGCGACGCGCAAAGGCCGCTGTACTGGCGCTTCCGAAAAGGCTTCTTCCGCCGCCTCGGCGCGTGGCGCTGCGCCGATTTTGGCCGGCTTTGGGTTGCGCGTGTCCGAAACCACCTGCCCGTCGCGCATGGTCAATACGCGGTCGGCATAGGCGCCAATGTCGGTCTCATGGGTGACGACGATGATGGTGACACTCTGCTCGCGATTGAGTCGCGTCAGCGTCTCCATGATTTCGTGCGAGTTGCGGGTGTCGAGGTTGCCGGTCGGCTCGTCGGCGAGCAATAGGCCGGGCGAGTTGATCAGGGCTCGTGCGATCGCCACCCGTTGCTGCTGGCCACCCGAGAGCTGGCCGGGCGTGTTGCGTTCGCGGTCGCCGAGGCCCAGCAGCTTAAGCGCCCCGCGCGCCCGCTCGACACGGGAACTGGCGCTGGCTGGCCCGGCGGCCGTGTAGAACAGCGGCAGCGCCACGTTCTCGAGCGCGCTAGTGCGGGCGAGCAGATTGAAGCTCTGGAACACGAAGCCCAGTCGTTCGCTGCGTAGCCGCGCGCGTTCGGGCTCGCTCAAGCCGGCGACGTCGGTGCCCTCGAAAAAATAATGCCCGCTGCTCGGCCGGTCGAGACAGCCGAGCACCGCCATGAGCGTCGACTTGCCGGACCCAGACGAGCCCATGATGGCGACGAATTCGCCGGTGTTGATCGAAAGGCTCACATCTCGCAGCGCATGCACATCGATATCGCCGACGTGGTATGTCCGCGCGACGTGCTCGAGTCTGATGATCGGTTCCGTCATGGTCAATGCGTCGGCCGTTGGCCGCGTTACTACATCAGGCGCGGCGCCGCCGGCCGGCCGCTGTTGGTGCTGCGTTGCTCCGCGATGATGACTTGATCGCCTGGTTTGATGTCGCCCTTGACGACTTCAGTGTAGGTATCGTCGTCGAGGCCAGTGGTCACTGCGACCCGAACCGGCTTGCCGTCGCGCAGCACCCAGAGCCTGCCTTGGTCAACCGGTCGCGGTCGGCCGGACGTGCCGCTTCGCCGCGTTGCACCAGCAGTCACGGGAGCATAACGCAGCGCCTGGCTCGGCACGCGTAGAACGTCGGTGCGTTGGTCAGTGATGATACGGTTGGCCGCGGTCATGCCTGGCTTGAGCGCCAGATCGGAATTATCGATGCTGACCACAACGTCATAGGTCACCACGTTCTGCACGGTTTGTGGCGACTGGCGCACCTGGGTGACGGTTCCCTCGAAGGTGCGCTTCGGGAAGGCATCGACAGTGAATATGGCCTTGTTGCCCTCCTTGATGCCGCCGATATCGCTTTCGCTCACATTGGTGTCGACCTGCATCTTGGTGAGGTCGGTGGCGATCAGGAACAGAGTCGGCGTCTGGAAGCTCGCCGCCACCGTCTGGCCGACGGTAACGTTGCGCGATACCACGGTGCCGTCCACCGGCGAAACGATATTGGTGTAGTCGAGATTGACCTGAGCCGCGGCGAGCTGCGCCTCACGCTGCGCGATGGTGGCCTCGTCAACCCCGATCTGGGCGCGCGCTTGATCGAGGGCATTCTTGGCGATGTCGAGCGTATCCTTGGAAACCGCATTGGTCTGCGCCAGCCGCGCATTGCGATCATAGTTGATCTGCGCGTAATCGAAGTTGGCTTGGTCCTTGACGAGCTGCGCCTTCGCCTGCGTCAGGTTGGCATTGTTCTGATCGACCACGGTCTGATAGGGGCGTGGATCGATTTGCGCGCAAATTTGGCCCTTCTTGACCTCGGTATTGTAGTCGCAGTTGATCTCCTGGATGACGCCGGAGACATAGGATCCGACGATGATCGTCAGCACCGGGTTGACCGTGCCGGTGGCGGTCACCGCGCGTGTGACCTCGCCGCGCGTGACCGGCGCAGTAGTATAACTGACGGGTGCTTCGGCAGCGGCGAGCCACCAGGCGACGCCGACGGCGGCGAGCAGCGCGAGCGACAACAGGCCGGCGATCAGCCAGGTTTTTCGAGAACGGGGATGCGGCAGCTCGGTCTTCGGCGGAGCCGGGATGAGGACCACGGGCGTTGTCGGCTCAAATCGAGTCGTCTCTAAACCGACGGGCTTGTTCATGGTTCACGATCTCCGCCTGCGCCCCCAGCCTGAGGCACGCTAGCGGATTGGCGCGCGGTGTCGTTGACGCGCGTCAAATCCTGGCAAATTCAGGGGAAATGGGCCGAAACGGCCCGGCCAATGGCGGACGCCTCACGGCTCCAGTTCGGTATCCCAATAGAGATAATCGAGCCAGCTTTCGTGCAGATAATTCGGCGGGAACGCCCGCCCGTTGCGGTGTAAATGCTGCACCGTGGGCTGGAACGGCATCTGCGAGGGATACATCTTGGCTTCCGGCGGCGTCAGGTTGCCCTTGCGCAGATTGCAGTCCGAGCAGGCGGTAACCACGTTAATCCACGTCGTGTGCCCGCCGCGCGAGCGCGGCAACAGATGGTCGAAGGTCAAGTCCTCGCGGTCACCGCAATACTGGCAGGAGAAACGGTCGCGCAGGAACACGTTGAACCGTGTGAAGGCGGGATGCGTCGAGGGCTTCACGAAGGTCTTGAGCGAGACCACGCTCGGCAGCTTCATTTCGAAGCTGGGGCTGTGCACCAGGCGGTCGTAATTGGCGACGATGTTCACGCGTTCGAGGAACACCGCCTTGATCGCGTCCTGCCAGGACCACAGCGACAAAGGGTAATAGCTCAGCGGCCGGAAATCCGCATTGAGCACAAGCGCGGGAAAACCACTGGCCGATACGTGCACGTTCAAGCGAGGCTCCTCTGACCTCCCTATGGCCGCCGCCACGCGGCCTACCCGCTAGTAATAGTGCAGCGTGACAGGATTGTGAAGTCGGTACGGGGCGTTACCCGCAGCCGGCCTATTTGCGGGCGCCGAAATGCCTGGCCAGAAATTCCCCGCCCTGGCGCAGGCCTTCCTGGTCGATGCCGTGGCCGATGCCGGGCGAGATGTGCCATTCGGCCGGGATGTCGAGCGAGGCGAGCCCTTGCGCGGCGTGCATGAGGGCCTGCACCGGGATGAGGTCGTCCTGATCGCCGTGGATGAGCAGCACCGGCGGCTTAGCTTTGATCTCAGCGGCGAATTTCTCTGGCTCGACATCCTCCGGCACGACCAGCATCCCGGAATAGCCGACGATCGCGGCAGGCCTCACGGCTCGGCGCAAGCCGACATGCAGCGCCATCATGGTGCCTTGGGAAAAGCCGACCAGCGCCAAAGCCTGCGGCGGCAATTGCCGGCGCGCGAGTTCGGCGTCGAGGAATGCGTTGAGCACCGGCGCTGCGGCTTGCACGCCGACCCAACGCTCGTTCGGATCGCGAAACGTCAAGGGAAACCATTCGCGCCCCACCGGCGCCTGTCCGCACGGGCGCGGCGCGTGCGGCGACACGAAGGCGGCGTCCGGTAGCAGGCCCTGCCAGGCGCGTCCGATCTCGATCAGGTCGTTGCCGTCGGCGCCGTAGCCGTGCAGGAAGACGACAAGTTGTTTTGCCTTGCCCGAGCGCGGTTCAATGCGCGGGCCGTCGAGTTCAGCCATTGTTAAATTTTCCTCTTCTTCGCCTTCGGCTTTTTGGGTTGCGGCTGAACCGGCACGACGTCGCGCTTCTTCACCGCATGATAATAAGCCCATAGCAGATGCGCCGCCACGCCGCGCCAGGGCCGCCAGGCCTCTGCCATTTTCGTGAGCGCCTTGGCGTCTGGCCGCTTGCGCAAGTTCAACGCGATGCGCGCGGCTTCTTGCACGGCCAGATCGCCGGAGGGAAACGCATCGGCATGGCCAAGGCAGAACAATAGATAAATGTCGGCGGTCCACGGCCCGACGCCGTGCAGGGCAGTGAGCGTCGTGTGCGCCAC
>DAIMKK010000229.1:0-3225 GCA_036721745.1 Pseudolabrys sp.
GCGCCCTCCCGGCGCTCCATTCCCCCTTTGGGGAAACGGAAAAAGGGAAGCCGGCGCCCCCGCGCCGTCAAAGAACAGGGGCAGCGGAGCGTTGGCTATACCCCCAAATTGTCGATCAGCCGCGTCTTGCCTATCTTGCCGGCAACCAGCAACCGGATCGGCCCCTGTTTGCGCGACGCAATGGGCGCCAGCGTCTGCGCATGGCGCGCTTGCAGGTAATCGACCGCAAAGCCCGCATGCGCGATCTCGGCTTGGCCTTCCTCCAGCACCATTTCGATCGGTTCGCGCTGCCGGATGCGCGCGGCGGACGCCTTGAGGACCCGATAAAGGGTTGGCGCGACGCTGCGTTCGGCCGACGACAGATAGGCGTTGCGCGACGACAGCGCGAGGCCGTCTTTCTCGCGCACGGTCGGCACCCCGACCACCTTGAGCGGCAGATCGAGGTCCTTCGCCATCTGGGTGACGACGCGTAGCTGCTGGTAGTCTTTCTCGCCGAACATCGCGAAATCAGGTGAAACTTGCGTGAACAGCTTGGCTACCACGGTGACGACGCCACCGAAGAAATGCGGGCGGAACTTGTCTTCCATACCGGCCTTGGCGGCGCCTTGCGGCTCGATCCGCGTGGCGAAGCCTTCCGGATACATCGCCTCGGCCGATGGCGCCCATACCAGGTCGGCCTTCGCTTCACTGAGTGCTTTAAGATCCGCCGCAAAACCGCGCGGATAGCTACCGAAATCCTCGTGTGGCGCGAATTGGGTGGGATTGACGAAGATCGAGACCACGACGCGGCGGGCGCGCCGGCGCGCCTCGCGCACCAGCGCCAAGTGGCCACGGTGCAGGGCGCCCATGGTCGGCACCAAGGCGACCCGTTCGCCGGCTTCCCGGAAGGGCGCAAGAGCGCGGCGGAGCGACGTTACCGTGCGCGCGACGGTGGGGCGATCTGCCATAATTCTTGCCTGTCGGCTGATTGTCGCAAAACCGGGCTAGCCCATAGCAAAACGCCGCCGGTCCGGCCACGCGGCGTTCGGCGAAATCATAACGAGCTTGACGACGGTGCGGGAATAATTCGAGAATTGCACGCCCTGGGGGCGCGTCATGTTAGTGCAGCCGATCGAGCAGGCTCGTCAGTCCGCTCACGTGGTTGTTCTCGGCAACGAGAAAGGCGGGTCGGGTAAGTCGACGACCGCTCTGCACATTGCGGTCGCGCTGCTCAAAGCCGGCCAACGCGTAGCGACCATCGATCTCGACAGCCGGCAGAAAAGTTTCACGCATTACATCGAGAACCGCCGCGCCTGGAGCGAACGCGCGCGCGTCAAGCTCGACCTGCCGACGCACTACTGCGTGGCGCGGGCCGAAAGCGGTTCGGTGGAAGCCAACGAGGCGCAGGAGTTCACCACCTTCTCGAAAGCGGTCAGCGCTATCGAGCACAGCCACGACGTGGTGGTGATCGACACGCCCGGCAGCGACACCTATCTGATGCGGCTCGCCCATTCGATGGCCGACACGCTGGTCACCCCGCTCAACGACAGCTTCGTCGATTTTGACGTGCTCGCCACGCTCGACCCGACCAATTTCGCCGTTGCCGGCGAAAGCCACTACGCCGAGATGGTGCGCGAGGCGCGCCGCCAACGCCGGCTGGTCGACGGCCAGTTGACCGACTGGATCGTGGTGCGCAATCGTTTGTCCAATCTCGGCTCGCGCAACAAGAAACTGGTCGGCGAAGGGCTGACCGAATTGTCCAAGCGCATGGGCTTCCGCTGCGTCGACGGTTTCGCCGAGCGCGTGGTGTATCGCGAATTCTTCCCGCGCGGCCTCACCGCGTTCGACGACCTCGACGAGGCTACCCTCGGCATGCGCCCAAGCCTGTCGCATCTGACGGCGCGCGAGGAGGTGATCGCGCTGCTCAATGCGATTCACCTGCCGCTGTCGGAGAACGGCAAGCGGCGGGCCGCCGCCCGCGCCGAATGGTATTCAGTCATGGACCAGCCGCTGCAGGTTCACGACGTTATTGAGTAACGCTCACCGGCCATTGCAAGCTGGACCGAAGGTCGCCACGTTTAGCGGGCGGCACGAATTCGGTGTAGTATTTCAAAGATGAGCAAGGACCCTTCCCAGCAAACCCCGGCGCCGGCCTCTTCGCGGCCGGAAATTGCCGAATTCATCGACCGCGTGCGCGCACTCGGGCCCGCCGCGGCGGGGGGTAAGCGCGGGCGGCTGATCTTCGCACTCGACGCCACCATGAGCCGGCAGCCGACCTGGGATTCCGCCTGCGCGCTGCAGGCCGACATGTTCCGCGAAGCGGCAGCCGCTGGCGGGCTCGATATCCAGTTGGTCTATTTCCGGGGCTTAGGCGAATGCCGTGCTTCCGGCTGGGTCGCGGGGGCTGACAAGCTTGCCGGGCTGATGTCGCGCATCGATTGTCGCGGCGGCCACACCCAGATCGGCAGGGTGCTCAGCCACGCCCGCCAGGAATACGCCAAGCAGCGTCTGCAAGCGATGGTGTTCGTCGGCGACGCCATGGAGGAAAAGATCGACGACCTATGTACCGCGGCCGGTGAGCTCGGCCTGCTCGGCGTACCGGTGTTCATGTTCCAGGAGGGCGACGATCCGGTGGCCGAGAACGCCTATCGTGAGATCGCCCGGCTGTCGCACGGCGCCTATTGCCGTTTCGATACCGGCGCGGCGCATCAGCTCGGCGAATTGTTGCGCGCGGTCGCGGCCTATGCCGCCGGCGGCATCAAGGCGCTCGCCGACCTGTCGGCGCGGCGCTCGGACGGCGCGCGCAAGCTGCTGGCACAGCTTCGCGCATGATCCCGAAAAATGGGATCCGATTTTCGGATAAGATCATGCGCAAAATGATGAATCTTTGATATGCCGACCATTATCTTCGGCCTGTTGGTATTGGCGCTCGCTTTGTGGGTGCTCGGCGTCATCTCGAAAGTCGATCCGAAAATCGCTGCGCGCGTGATGAAAGCCTCCGGCGGCATCCTCGCGATCGGTTTTGCCGTGTTTCTCGGCCTGCGCGGGGAAATCGCCGTCGCCCTGCCGCTCGGCATATTCGGATTGGGGCTGCTCGGCTGGATTCCGTTCGGACCGGCCGGCTTTTCCCAGCGCACCCAGAAAAGCACCGGCCAGACTTCGCATGTGCGCTCGGCTTTTCTCGAAATGGAGCTCGACCACGACAGCGGCGCGATGCGCGGCCGCATCGTCGCCGGCCGTCACCAG
>DAIMKK010000229.1:3235-5240 GCA_036721745.1 Pseudolabrys sp.
CCAGGGCGCGGCTCTGGAGACGCTCGACGTCAAGACGCTGGCGGCTTTGCTGGACGAAATGGACGAGGAAAGCCGCGCGCTACTGGTGGCTTATCTTGACCGCCGGGATCCCAGTTGGAGTGAATACGCGCAAGGACACGCGACAGCGGGGCGGGCTGCGACGTCCAGCGGAAAAATGACGGAACAGGAGGCCTATCAGATCCTTGGCCTGCAGCCGGGTGCGAGCGCCGACGACATCTCGCGCGCGCACCGCACGCTCATGAAGAAGATGCATCCCGACCAAGGGGGGTCGACGTACTTGGCTGCCCGCATCAACGAAGCCAAGGAAATCCTTTCTCGCCGTCATCGCTGAGGTACTCCTTACGCAACACCACCATCAGCGGCTCCTGGGTATCGACACGTCCCTGTTAATTATTTTTGTTTCTCAATCTCTCAGCATCATGCATGGAATTTCGCTGCGTTTGAGGTGTTTGCAGGCGCTCTCCGCCTGATCCTTGTCCAGGCCGGCAAAGCGCGCGCGATAGAGCGACTTGTCGCCCTTCGCTATCCGCTCGGTGAACGGACTGGCCTGGCCGAGCTGGTCCTTGGCTTTGCCTTGCGCCGCGATCAAGCGCTGCTTGGCCTCACGTTCCTCGGGGAATGCCCCGACCTGGATTATCCAGCCGCCGCGCGGCTTGGCCGCGGGCGTTGCGGCAGTGACCGGTACATCGTCGCTCGCCGAGGCAACTTTGGCCGGCAGCACGCCGAGCACGCCAGGTTTAGCGCCCGAAGGCGGCGGAGGCTCGCGCTTTGCGACGACGACGTTGGTTACATTGACCGGGTTGGCGGTGGCCGCCGCCGGCATGAGCTTGCGGCTAACAGACGGCTGTGACGTCAGCGATGCGGTGCGCATGGCGCTGACCTGGACGGTGAAGGTTTTTACCGGATTGGGTTTGATCGGTTCGGTGGAGCCGAGCGCCGGCTCGGCGCGAAGCGGCGCGGACGAAGCTGCAGCAACTTTTTCCTTGCCGTCTTTGGCGCGCGCCTCGGCGGTCTCCCAGCCTTCGACGACCGGTGGAGCGGTGCGTTTGACCGCGGCGATATTGATGTTGTTGTCGATCAGGCTGACCACGCGGGCGTCGCGCGCATTGGCGGTGCGGCCGCCGAACACCACCGCCACGATGTGGCGATTGGCGCGGTGGACCGAGGTGACGATGTTGAAGCCGGAATCATGGATGTAGCCGGTCTTGATGCCATCGACCCCGGAAACGGTGCCGAGCAGATGATTGTGGTTGCGGATCGTCTTGCCGTGAAACTCGAAAGTCCGGGTGGAGAAATAGGAATAAAATTTCGGGAAGCGATCCTGGATGGCGCGGCCGAGAATAGCCTGATCGCGCGCGGTGGTAATTTGCTGATCTTCGGGCAGCCCCGACGCGTTGCGATAGGTCGTGTGCGTCATGCCGAGCGTGTGCGCCTTAGCGGTCATCATGCTCGCGAAGGTCGGCTCGTCGCCGCCGAGCGCTTCGGCGACGACCACCGCCACATCATTGGCCGACTTGGTGACGATGGCGCGGATTGCGGTTTCCACCCCGAGCGTCTCGCCCGGCTTCAAGCCCAGCTTGGACGGTGCCTGCGATGCGGCATGGGCGGAGATCGACATTTCGGTCGACATCTTGATTTTGCCCGCCTCCAACCGCTCGAACAGCAGGTAGAGCGTCATGATTTTGGTCAGCGAGGCCGGATGGCGCGGACTGTCGGCGTTGGTCGCCTGCATCACCGCGCCGGAATTGACGTCCACCACGATGGAGGAATAGGACGGCTCGTAGCTTTCGACGGCTGCGGCGCGCTGAGGCCGGTGGCGGCGTCCGCGGGCATCGGCATCGGTGGTGATGGCGGCGAGCGCGAGCAGCGTCGCCAAGCCGAGGACGGTCCAACGGGGACGGCGTTGGACAAAGGCTCCCGTACGCAACATCCGCTCTCCCCAACCCCGTTTTTTCAGGCGCACTTGAGCCTGCCAAATCAGGCC
>DAIMKK010000230.1:0-5176 GCA_036721745.1 Pseudolabrys sp.
TTCGCTCATCACGCGGGCACGCTCGGCCTCGCTCATGGCGGTCCAGCGCGCAATCTCGTCGACGGTGCGGCCGCAACCAAGGCATAGCCCGGAACGCGCATCGAGCGTGCAGATTTCGACGCAAGGGGTCTCGATCATGGTCGGTCTCGGGGCTGAATCGGCTGCGACCATAGTCACTGCCTGGGGGAACGCAATCTTTGCCATTGTCGCGAGCGACATTACGTCCCCGCGCGGAACAGCGGGCGGCGGCTGAGCCGGCGCTTTTCCTCGGGCGTGAGGATGGGCTCGCCTGGCGCCGGCGCGATCGGCGGCGCGTGATCCATCATGGACGGCATCGGCGCCATCGCCGCCACCACCCGCTCGGGCGGGAAGGTAACCACCACCTCCGTGCCGATGCGTAACTTGGACTTGAGTACGAACGAGCCGCCGTGCAGGTCGACCAGGCTCTTGGCGATCGGCAGACCGAGACCGGCGCCCTGTTCGGCGGATTTGATCGAATTGGAGCCCTGGCCGAAGGAGGCGAGCACGATCGGGATTTCCTCCTCGGGAATGCCCGGTCCGGTATCCTTGACGCTCATGTACTGGCCGCCCGAGGCGGTCCAGCCGACTTTCAACCAGATCTCGCCGCCTTGCGGCGTGAACTTGATCGCGTTCGACAGCAGATTGAGGCAGATCTGGCGCACCGCGCGCTCATCGGCCCATAGCCGCGGCAAGTCAGCCTCGAACATTTCGTGGATGGTGATGCCGCGGTTGGTCGCGCGCAGCTTGAGAAGATGGTGGCAATCCTCGACGATAGCGACCAGCGAAATGGATTCCTCGTTGAGCTCGTAGCGGCCCGCCTCGATGCGCGACAGATCGAGAATCTCGTTGATCAGCCCGAGCAGATGCACGCCGGAATTATGGATATCGGCGGAATATTCCTTGTAGGCCGGCACCGCGTGCTCGCCGAACACTTCCGTCTTCATGACTTCGGAGAATCCGAGGATGGCATTGAGCGGCGTGCGCAATTCGTGACTCATTTGCGCAAGGAAACGCGATTTCGAAATGTTGGCGGCCTCCGCGCGCTGCCGCGCTTCGTCGGAAATCGACTTGGCCTGTTCCAGTTCGCCGATCAACGCATCTTTTTCGGCGCGCGCCTGCAGCGTCGCCAATGTGGTCGAATAGAGCCGGTAGGCCAGCACGGCGAAGTAGCCCTGCGCGGCGACGGCCATGATGGCAAGCACGTAGTTGCGCAGCGAGCCTTGCAGAATGAAGGTGAGCGCGATCGCCGCGGTCACCGGGAACGTGGCGGCGAACACCGCCATCGGCAGGCTCGACGCCAGCATGCTGGATACCGCCACCACCAGCAGCATCACGAACAGCATGAAAGTGTTCGAGTTTTCGTCGGTACCGACCGGGCAAATCAAAATGAACATCCAGGCCAGCCCGTAGAACAGGTCGAGCATGATGAAGCGCAGCCGCCAGGATTGCGAAGCGGTTTCGGCCATCGGCAGCTCGAGGAACTGCCGGCATTTGCTGATCATGACGGCGTGGATGACCAGCACCGAGGCGGTCCAGGCGCCGGCGGTGACGGCTCCGGTCCACAGGCTCGACAGGAAGCCGATAGTGGCCACCAGCAAAAGGATCACCAGCGACGCGGACAGCCGGTTTTGCGCATATTGCCGCAGCAACTCATAGTCGAAAGCCGGGCGGGTCCCGCTCGACGACGTCAGCCGGTCGCGCGCCTCGCGCACATATTGCGCGGCAAGGCGGCGCTTAACCGGAGATGTTTCCGATGGCAACGCAGTCAGATCGGGCTGTTCGCCTGGAATGGGCATGAAATCGACGCTTGATACGCAGAAAAACTCGCGCCAACCTCGCCCAAATTCCTTAAGACCAAGCTTAAAAGTGAGCTAAAGACGCTGGTTAACGGTTTGTTACCCGCCCGTTTGACAGGGTTTTTTGCCCATGTTCGGCTGACGGCGGCGAAAAAATCGACCGGAGTTAAGAAATGAAGCTCTACGACAGCAGGCAGGCACCGAATCCCCGGCGCGCGCGGATTTTTCTCAGCGAGAAGGGCATCACGCTGCCGACCGAGCAGGTCGACATCATGACCATGCAGCATAAGACGCCGGAATACACCGCCATCAACCCCTTGCAGCGGATGCCGGCGCTGGTGCTCGACGACGGCACCATCATCACCGAGTCGATCGCCATCTGCCGTTATTTCGAGGTGCTGCAGCCGGAGCCGCCGCTGTTCGGCGTCGGCGCCAAAGAGATCGCGCTGGTGGAAATGTGGAACCGGCGCTGCGAAATCAACTTCTTCTCGAACGTGGCGGCGGTGTTCCGCCATCTGCATCCGGCGATGAAGGAATTGGAAGTGCCGCAGGTGCCGGCCTATGCCGAGGCCATGCGGCCGCGCGCAATCTGGTTTCTGGAACTGCTGGATAAAGAATTGGCCAAGCGCGAATTCATCGCCGGCGATCGCTATTCGGTGGCCGACATCACCACATTGGTCGCGGTCGATTTCATGAAGCCGGCAAAGCTCGCGATGCCCGAGGGCGCCGGCAACGTGAAACGTTGGCACGCCTCAGTGTCGGCGCGGCCGAGTGCGAAGCCGTAGCCCATGTTGCGTTCGGTGTGTCCAAGCTCCGCTCATTGCCGCGCAAGCGGGAATCCAGAGCCATAATCGCAAATCCAGTCGATTTAGCCCCTGGGTCCCCGCTTTCGCGGGAATGAGCGGCGAGGGCGGAGCGACGCGGACGCGATTGTTCTGCAGAGAGGCTTGGCAAGTCGCGATCTTTCGTGGTAAGAACAAAACAAGAACAGTATCTTTTTCATTTGCCTGTCATCCCTGTTCTGGGATATTGCCATGCGTCCGCGTCTCGCGCTCGGCGAAAAGCCGCTCGACTGGGTTGGCTCATCGAAGCAGGACTTTCTTGCCTTCCCATCGCCGGTCCAGCGCGAGATCGGAAACGCGCTGGGGCTGGCTCAGTTTGGCGGCAAGCATCCGAATGCCAAACCCTGGAAGGGCGAAGGTCCGGGGGTGTTCGAGGCGGTCGATGACTTCGACGGCGACACCTATCGCGCGGTCTACACGGTTCGCTTTCGGCACGTCGTCTACGTGCTGCACGCGTTCCAGAAAAAATCTCCGCGCGGGAAGAAAACCGCGCGCACCGACATCGAACTCATCGCGCGGCGGCTCAAGGTCGCGCGGCAGGACTACGAGGCCCGTTATGGCAAGAGCGAGCGCTAGCAAAGGCAAGGCGATCACCCGCGGCAGCGGAAACGTGTTCGCGGACTTGGGTTTCCCCGACGCCGAAGAGCGGCAGACCAAGCTCAGGCTGGCCTACGCGCTGAACGCGATCATGGAGGCGCAACGCCTGACGCAAGCCGCCGCCGCAGCGCGGCTCGGCCTCAATCAGCCCAAGGTCTCGGCGCTGCGCAACTACAAGCTGGAAGGCTTCTCGGTGGAGCGGCTGATGACGCTGCTCAACGCGCTCGGCCGGGATGTCGAGATCGTCATTCGCGCGAAGCCGCGCTCGCGCGCCGCGGCGCGCATCAGCGTGGTGGCGGCGTGATGGGTGGGGTGGAGGCGCCTGCTTGGTGTCGGGATGTAACCACGATGTAGGATGGCTTCGGCGCGCAGCGCCGTGACCCACCATTGGACTTGCAACGCATTCCGGTGGGTTACGCGCCTTCGGCGCTAACCCACCCTACGCGCACTGCACGGCTGAGAATTTCGAATAGATGGAGAGCCGGGAGGACCACGAGTGAAACGGTTTCTCAAAAAGCAGCAAATAGCCGATATCCGCGCAAAGTTTGCGACGATTGAAGACCGGACGAATCAAATAATTCTCAGTGTCAACGGGCATCGCTTTCAGAATGATCTTGCTCGGGAGTATGCGCTGCACGGTTTCGCGCGGCGTGTGGGGACGCTGAGGCGGTGCATCCAAAATATCTTCCGCATTATCCCCCCCGGGACCGTGAAGGTCCCTTCGAGAGACAGGCTATACGACGGGCAAATTCAGGTGCAGTCTTTTATCGCGAATGTATTTGGTAGCATCGATAATCTTGCATGGGTGTTCGTGCATGAGCGCGGGTTGGACGCAAAGATTCCTCGGGGCCATGTTGGCTTGAGGAGAGCAAATGTCAAAGTGCGCGCGGCGTTGAGTAAGGAATTTCAAGCGCGCCTCGATGAGATGGAGGAATGGTTCGGGTACGTTACAGAGTACCGTGACGCGCTCGCCCACCGGATACCGCTGTACATTCCGCCAGGCGCCGTGCTCACTCGTAATGCGGATAAGTACAACGACCTGATGACTCAAATGAATAGCGCCTTAAATAATCTACGGCCGTACGAATATGAGCGGTTGTCGGCGGAGCAAAGCAAGCTGCTTGTGTTTCAGCCTATGATTACACATTCAGTACGAGAGACGACGGGCCACATTCCGTTTCATATCCAAATGATCGCTGATTTCCTCACGGTCGAGGAGCTTTGGCAGAAAATGCTCGCCGAACTGAAGAAGAGCCCCGTGGGTTAGGCGCGCAGCACCACAACCACGATCGGACTCGCAGCTCTACTTGGCGCTGACCATCCTGCCCAACTTCTGCAGTTCACTATTCAAGACTGCAATTTGGCGGCAAATGCCTGCTGCGAACTCGGCCGTCCCATCGCGGTTGCCGCCCGGTTCAAGTTCCCAAAGTACCATTTTGATGCTGTCTCTGATTGACCCCTTTCCAAATTGGTCGTGGTTCAAAATGAGATCAATCTGCTGCGCGACCTTACTTGGCGCGAGTCTCCCCCTAAGGTTACGGAGTTCATCCATTGCTCGGGTAACGTCCGGCGCAGAGTCATCAAATTTCCTCTTTAACGACTGTATTACCTTGTCGTCCCGTGCGCCTGCTGCGATTTTTTCTAGGTCGCCTAACATTCCATCGCGTCAGAACGTTAGTTGACCGGCCGTCCTGGATGCATTTTTTGCGTTTCTGTCCTTTAATGCATCGAGCCAGGGACCCAACAGCTTTGAAGCCAATGCGCCTATTTCTTTTTCGCCCGTCATCGCTGTTCCCCGCAAAGGCCCTATTGTAGCCCTTGAAAGAGGGATCATGGAAGCACCGTCAATCAAACAGGCATCTCAGCCACGATATACGACACTCAGTTTGTTGTAACTGCCCAGGTTGGTTTGCGACATGG
>DAIMKK010000231.1:0-5166 GCA_036721745.1 Pseudolabrys sp.
CTATCATGTGCAGATCGTCGGCGGCGATCTGATCCACCGCCTGGAGCAGTACTTGCCCGTGGTCGGCCATCTGCAATGCGCCGCGGTGCCGTCCCGGCACGAGCCGGACGAGGGCGAGGTCAATTACCGCGCGATATTCGAGGCGGTCGACCGGCTCGGCTACCGCGGTTGGATCGGCGCCGAGTACCGGCCGCGTGGGCGCACCGAGGAAGGTCTCGGCTGGGCCCAGCCTTATGGCGTGGTTCCCGTTCGTTAACGTTTGATTAACCATCAATCGTCTTGAAAACCCTTGCTTTTTAGCATTGCGCGAATCTTGTCTGTTGCTAGATTGTCCCGATGTGGGGACGTGGCAAAAAAACCGACGCGCCGGCACCTGCGCCGCCGAATGTACTCAAGGCGGCCGTGCGCGAGGCGCGCATCGAGGCGGCCGAGCGCTCGGCCGTGGTGGTCGACCTGCGTGACGCGGAACTGGCGCGGCTCGAGCAGCTCGACGATGCGCTCGACCCCGTGTTCAAGGATATTCCGGCCAGCGTCGAATTGTTCGATCGGGGCGTGAGCAAAGGCGACGTGCCGCGCCTGTGGGTGGACGTGATCGCGCACGTCGCGATGGGCCACGACAAACGGCAATACCGGTTCGTACAGGACACCCGTTACGGCCGCGCGGTGTTGGCGGAATCCTACGAGATTCCCGAAATCGTGCAGGCGGTCACCCGCTACGTGGCGCGCCGGCTGGTCGAGCGCGAGCGCGCGCTGACCGACGATGTCGCGTCCGGCCAGGCGGTTGCGGACAAGTTTGTTCGGCTGGAGCGCTCGCGCCAGCGTTGGGGTTTGTTCTGGACATTTATTTTTGGGTTCATCTGCGGCGCTGCGGCGCTGTTTGCGCTGGCGCTGCTTAGCCAGCCGCATCTTTAGCCGAAAAGTTTTAGACGTTGCTGCTGCATCACCGTGTCGGCGGAGCCGATGCCGCGCGAAATCAGTTCGCAAGTCCAGGCGCCGGGCACGCCGTCAATGGCATAGAGATTATAGCCGGCTGACTGTTTGCTCTTGCCGGGCGCGGCCGATGCCGACGGCACGCCAACCGCCGGCACGCGGGTGCCGTTCGGACCGCTCAGCCAGTTGAGCATGTGCAAATGATCATGGCCGTGCAGCACCAGCTCGGCGCCGTGCGCGGCCAGCACCCGCAAAAAGTCGGCGCGATCGGTCAGTAGCTTGTGACGCTTGGCTTCGGTCACCGGCGGGTGGTGGATCAGCACCACGCGAAAAACCTTCTCGCCGGCGAGCGCCGCGAGTGTCTCGCCGAGCCGCGTGAGCTGCGCCTCGCCGAGCCGGCCGGTCGCGATCAACGGGGCGGTCGGCACCCCGGTCGACAGCCCAATCAAAGCCAGCGGTCCGCGCCGGCGCGCAAAGGGAAAGCCGGCGTGGCCGTCGTCGCTGCACATATGCGCGCCCCAGGCGTGCTGCGCCAGCACTTTCGCGCCGCGCACATAGATGTCGTGATTGCCGGGCACGAGCGTCACGTCCTTGGATGAGCCGAGGAGGTCGAGCCATTGGCGTCCGCGCGTGAACTCCTCGGGCAGCGCGATATTGGCGAGATCGCCGGTGACCGCGATGTGGTCCGGCGCCTGCTGCTTCAGGTCGGCGACGATCTTGTCCAGCACGGCGCGATCATGGATGAAGCGCCGCCAGCGCCACCAATTGACGTAGCCGGTGCCCCGCTTACCGATTAGCTCGCTCCAGCGCGGCTCGGGCAGCGGCGCCAGATGCGGATCGGAGAGATGGGCGAGGGTGAACATCTATTTCCTGTCATGCCCGCGAAAGCGGGCATCCAGTAACCACAGAGGCAACATGGGTCCGAGGCCTGTCAACTGAGACTGGACGTACTGGGTCCCCGCTTTCGCGGGAACGACACTGCTGGACTCACGAACTCCCGATCAATATGCCGGCGAGAAACACCAGCACGCCGCCAACCACGATCTGGAAGGTGGCGGCGAGGAATGGTGTGTCCATGTAGCGGTAACGGATATAGGAGATGGCCGCGAGTTCCACCGCGACCACGATGACCGAGACGATCGTGGCGGTCACGAAGTCGGGGATGAGATAGGGCAAAGTATGGCCGAGCCCGCCAATCATGGTCATCAGCCCGCATACGGCGCCGCGCAACCATGGCGTGCCGCGGCCGCTGAGCGAACCGTCGTCGGACAGCGCCTCGGCGAAGCCCATGGAAATGCCGGCGCCGACCGAGGCCGCCATGCCGACCAGGAACGTCTCCCAGGTGTGGTGGGTGGCAAAGGCGGCGGCGAACAGCGGCGCCAGCGTCGACACCGAGCCGTCCATCAGCCCGACCAGGCCCGGCTGTACGAATTGCAACACGAACACGCGCCGCGCGGTTTCGTCTTCCTTGGCGCGCGCGCCCGTGGTGAGGATCTGCTCGCTGAGTTTGTGCGCCAGCGATTCGTGGCCGGCTTCGGCTTCCGCCAGCTTGACCAGAAGTTCGCGCACCGAGGCGTCGCGCGCCGTCTCCGCCGCCTTGCGATAGTAGCGCTCGGCCTCGTATTCCATGTTCTCGGCGAACTTGCGCACGTCTTCCAGGCCGAGCGGCCGCATCAGCCAGAGCGACGATTTGTGCTGGATGAAGCCTTTGACGTCCTGGCGGCGGATCAGCGGCAGATAGTCGCCGAATTTCTTGCGGTAGAGGTCGAACAGCCAGGTGCGGTGGGTGACCTCCTCCTCGGCCATTTCGTCGAACACCTTGGCGGAGGCGGGGAACTGCGCGCGCAGACCTTCCGCAAAACCGCGGTAGATGCGGCTGTCTTCCTCCTCATTGGTGATGGCGAGCGCCAGCACTTCCTGCTCGGTCAGGTCGGAAAATTTCTTCACAGGGCCCCTCTGATCGCCAGGCCGGCGGGTGTATTTCATATATTGAAGTCACCGCGATCTTGAAAGGGTCCCGTTTGATACTCCGCGGCGGTTGATCATTCATCCGCTCATCCCCGCGAAAGCGGGGATCCAGTGCTACTCTTGCGGTCGATACCCTGGATTCCCGCGTGCGCGGGAATGAGCGGAATGTGGGTCCAACCCAGTGGGATATGCTCAAAGAGGAAAAATGCCATTGCAACGCTTGCGTCGCGCGCTTGAGCCGCTGATCCGGCGGTTGATGCATGTCTACTGGCGGTTCTCGCGCGCGGCGACCTTGGGCGCGCGCGCCGTGGTGATCGACGGCCAAGGCCGCGTCTTCCTGGTCAAGCACTCCTACGTGGCGGGCTGGCACTTGCCGGGCGGCGGGGTGGAGACCGGCGAGACGTTCCTTAAGGCGTTGACGCGCGAGCTGGCCGAGGAAGGCAATATCGCGATGACGGCGCCGCCCGTGCTGCACGGTGTGTTTTTCAACAAGCGGGCGTCGCGGCGCGACCACGTAGCGCTCTACATCGTGCGCGAATTCCGCCAGGACACCTCGCCGCAGCCCAATTACGAGATCATCGAACACGGCTTCTTTGCGCCCGACGCGCTGCCGGACGGCACCAGCCGCGCCACCCGTGCTCGCATCGCCGAGGTGTTCAGCGGCGCGGCGGTGAGTGAGATGTGGTGAGACCGACCGATTTGGCCGCCCTTTTTTGCGTTTACACTAAGTCGCGCACGGAATAGGGTTTTCGGTAACCGCACTTTCGCGCTCGCCGCCGCGGCGCAAGACGCACCAAATCTGACGCGAGTGAAGAAGATCATGCAGGCGCGCAAGATCGGGCTCGGTATCATCGGGTCCGGCCGGATCGGCACACTGCGTGCGCGCCTTGCCGCCGGGCATTCGGCTGTCGGCAGCATCGCGGTGTCGGATTTGGATGCGGCCAACGCGGCAAAGCTCGCTGAGATCGTCGGCGGCCGCTCGCATGGCGCCGATAATCTGGCGGTAATCGACGATCCTGAGGTGACGGCGGTGATCGTCTCCACCAGTGAAGGCGAGCACATGGCGCCCATGCTGGCTGCGATCGAGCGCGGCAAGCCGGTGCTGGTCGAGAAGCCGATCGCGCTCACCGTGCGCGACGCCGACCGGGTGTTGGAAGCGCTCGCGAAATCCCGAGGCAATGTGCGGGTCGGCTACAGCCGCCGTTACAAGGAGCGCTATCAAATCGCCAAGGAGCAGGTCGTCAAGGGCCGCGTCGGCACGCTCACCGGCGGCGCGGCGCGGGTGTTCAATTCACGTTCGCAGGCGCTGGCCATGCTCAAGCGCAATCCGCACGCGACACCGGTGGTGGACGCTCTAACTTATTATGTCGACCTGATGAACTGGCTGTTCGAAGGACGAAAAGTCGTCGAGATCTACGCGCGTGGCCAGAACGGCGTGTTGAAGCAGGCGACCGGCTACGAGGTGCCGGATGTGAGTTACGCCGTGCTGACCTATGACGACGGTGCGGTGGTCAACTTGGGTGTCAGCTACGCGCTGCCGGAGAAATATCCCGCGCTCGGCCATGCGGCGCATGTCGAGGTCATCGCCACCGGCGGCGTCATCATCCTCGACGACGACCATACCGACCAGTTGATGTACACCGAAACCGGCGTGCCGCACGTTTATCTGCCCGATCACACCGTCAACATGGTGTTCCTGCAAAGCGGAACGCCGGGCGACTGGGCGCTGGGAGAATTCTGGGGACCGATCGCCAACGAAACGCGGGCCTGGCTCGACCATCTCGCGACCGGACGCGCCTGCACGCTGGCGACGCCGCAGGACGCGCGCGCCACGCTCGAGGCGACGCTCGCCATCGAACATTCGATGCGGATCGGCATGCCGGTCACGCTGCCGCTGCACAATGGATAACAGACCGTCTTAAACGGCGGCAGTTGAGGGAGAACGAGCATGGCTGACAAGACCACCCGCCGCGCTTTGCTGCAGGGTGCCGGCGCATTCGCGCTCGGCACCGCCGCATTCGGCCGCACGGCCGCCGCCGCAAGCTATCCCGACCGCCCGGTGCGCATCATCGTGCCGTTCGCGGCCGGCGGGCCGAGCGACATGACGGCCCGGCAGATGAGCGTCAAGTTGGGTGCGGCGCTCGATCAGACCTTTGTGGTCGAAAACCGCCCCGGCGCCGGCAGCAATTTGGGCACCGCGGCGGTCGCTCGCAGCGCGCCGGACGGCTATACGTTGCTGGTGACGTCGAGCGCTTTTGTGGTCAATCC
>DAIMKK010000232.1:0-3977 GCA_036721745.1 Pseudolabrys sp.
CATGATCGGGATGCCAGCAGTCGAAATCGGTCACCATGGCGACGGTGGCGTAACATATCTCCGCCTCGCGCGCGAGCTTGGCCTCCGGCATGTTGGTCATGCCGATCACGGAATAACCGAGCTGCTTGTAGGTCAGACTTTCGGCCAACGTGGAGAACTGCGGGCCTTCCATGCAGACATAAGTGCCGCCGAACTGCGGCTCGATGCCTTCCAAGAGCGCGGCCTCGCCGATGCGCGCGCGCAGGCGCGGCGAAACGGGGTGCGCCATCGAGACATGCGCCACCAGTCCCTTGCCGAAGAACGAGCTCTCGCGCTTGTAGGTGCGATCGACGAACTGATCGACCAGGACGAAGGTCCCCGGCGGCAGTTCCTCCTTGAACGAGCCGCAGGCCGACAGCGATACTAGGTCGGTTACGCCCGCGCGCTTGAGCACGTCGATATTGGCCCGGTAGTTGATGTCGGAGGGCGACAGCCGGTGGCCCTTGTCGTGGCGCGGCAGGAACACCACCGGCAGGCCGGCGATCTCGCCAATGCGCAAGGCGCCCGAGGGCTCGCCCCAGGGGCTCGGGATGCGCTGCTCGCGCACGTTTTCGAGGCCCGGCAGATCGTAGATGCCGGAGCCGCCGATGATGCCGAGAACGGATTTGGTCATGGCCGCCTCAATTGCCACCTTCTAAAAACGAAGGGGCCCCAAATGGGGCCCCAGCGTCAAGAAATATTGTGCCGCTCAATGCACCGCCGACCACACCTTCTTCTTGGTGAAGTACATCAGCCCGGCGAACACGATCAGGAAGATCATCACCTGGAAGCCTATGCGCTTGCGCGCGTCGAGGTGCGGCTCGGCCGCCCACATCAGGAAGGCCGCGACGTCCTTGCCATACTGCTCCACGGTCTGCGGCGACCCGTCGTCATAGGTCACCTGGCCAGGTTGCAGCGGCGGCGGCATGGCGGTGTTATGGCCGGGGAAATATTCATTGAAGTGGTTGCCCTGCGGCACCGCGAAGCCCTGCGGCGCCTCCTTGTAGCCATTGATATAGGCGGCGATGTAGTCCGGGCCCTGCTCTTGGTATTGCGTGATCATGTCGAGCAGGAACCAGGGGAAGCCGCGGCCGTAGCTGCGCGCCTTGGCCAGCGTCGACATGTCGGGCGGGGAGACGCCATAGGTCGCCTTGCCTACCAGTTCGTTGGCGAATGGCGGCGGGAAATGATCGGCTAGCCGGCCGGCCCGCTCGATCTGATTGCCCTGATCGTCTAGGTCCTTGACCTTGTAATCGGCCGCGACCGCCTCGGCCTGCGCATCGCTAAAGCCGGGGCCGCCGACGTCCGCCAGATTGCGGAAGGAGAGCATCTCCACCGCGTGGCAGTTGGAGCAGACCTCGCGGTAGATCTTGAAACCGCGTTGCAGCTGCGCCTCGTCATATTTTCCGAACGGGCCGGCGAACGACCATTTCTGCCGCGGCGGCGGCACTTGCTCGGTCAACTGCGCGGACGCAGGCCACGCCATTGCGACCAGCGCACCGGCGAGGACAAGGGCGAAGATGGGACGCTTTAAGTTCATGACCATCCTCACGCCTTGGCGCCCAGAACCGATTCCGAAATCGAATTCGGCAGCGGCTTAGTCTTCTCGAAGATGCCGAGCAGCGGCAGGACGATCAGGAAAAAGGCGAAGTAGTAGAACGTAAAGACGCGCGAGAGAATGACATAGATGCCTTCCGGCGGCTTGGTGCCGAGCCAGCCGAGCCCGACCGCCGCGATCACGAACAGCCAGAAAAACTGTCGGTACAGCGGCCGATAGCGCGCCGAGCGCACCTTCGAGGTGTCGAGCCAAGGCAGGAAGGCGAGGATGCCGATCGAGCCGAACAGCGCGATCACGCCGAGTAGCTTGTTCGGGATCGAGCGCAGGATCGCGTAGAACGGCAGGTAATACCATTCCGGCACGATTTCCGGCGGCGTCACCGCCGGATTGGCCGGGATGTAGTTGTCGGAATGGCCGAGGAAGTTCGGGATGTAGAACACGAACCAGGCAAACAGGATGCAGAAGCACACCATCAGGAAACCGTCCTTGACGGTCGCATAAGGCGTGAACGGCACCGTGTCCTTGTCCGATTTCGGCTCGATGCCGTCCGGATTGTTCTGCCCCGTCACGTGCAGCGCCCAGACGTGCAGCACCACCACCCCGGCGATCGCGAATGGCAGCAGGTAGTGCAGCGAGTAGAAGCGGTTGAGAGTCGGATTGCCGACCGCGTAGCCGCCCCACAGCCAGGTGACGATGGCGTCGCCGACGCCGGGAATGGCGGAGAACAAATTGGTGATCACGGTCGCCGCCCAGAAACTCATCTGACCCCAGACCAGCACGTAGCCCATGAAGCCGGTGGCCATCATCAGCAGATAGATGATCACGCCGAGAATCCACAGGACTTCGCGCGGCTCTTTGTAGGAGCCGTAATACAGGCCGCGGAACATGTGGATGTAGACGGCGAGGAAGAACATCGCGGCGCCGTTGGCGTGCAAATAGCGCAACAGCCAACCGAAATTGACGTCGCGCATGATCGCCTCGACCGAGCGGAAGGCGAGATCGACATGCGGGGTGTAGTGCATCGCTAGGATGATGCCGGTGATGATCTGCACGCCGAGCATGAACGAGAGGATGCCGCCGAAGGTCCACCAATAGTTCAGGTTGCGCGGTGTCGGATAGGTGATGAACGAGGAATGAATCAGGCCGCCGATCGGCAGCCGCTTCTCGAGCCACTGCAAAGCGGGATTGGTCGGCTGGTAGGTCGAGTGTCCGCTCATAATCGAACCTTTGAGAACAATCCGTCGCGGATCAGCCGATCCGGATCTTGCTGTCGGAGATAAATGCGTAAGGCGGCAGGAACAGATTTTTCGGCGCTGGGCCTTTGCGAATGCGGCCGGAGGTGTCGTATTGCGAGCCGTGGCAGGGGCAGAACCAGCCGTCATATTCGCCCTGGTGGGCGAGCGGGATGCAGCCGAGATGGGTGCAGATGCCGATCAAAACCAGCCACTGATCGTGGCCTTCCTTGACGCGATCCTTGTCGGCTTCCGGATCGGGCAGGCTGGCGACGTCGACCTTGCGCGCCTCTTCGATCTCTTTCTTGGAACGGTGGAAGATGAAGATCGGCTTCGATCGCCAGAACACCTTAACGATCTGCCCGTCGGCGATCGGCGCCAGGTCGATTTCGACCGGCGCTCCCGCTGCAATGGTCGAGGCGTCGGGGTTCATTTGCGCGATCAGCGGCACCAGGGCCGCGGCGGCACCCACCGCGCCGATGGCGCCGGTGGCGATATAGAGAAAATCGCGGCGCGTGTGCTCCGCAGAAGACACGGTCGTCACGTCTTAGGCCCTCTCCCCCGGCTGGCTAGTCATCCGCCCGCGGCTTTGAGCCGGCAGGACAAGTCCCGCGGCGGCGGGGCGGACCGGTTGCGGCAGCCCTGGGTGAGACAGGACGGCGCTGCGGTGCCGTTTTATTGGCACCCTTGCGGTATTAGCGCAAGCCCGCTATCGCGCCTGGGCTCATTAGTCACATAAACCGTTCGTCTACAGCGCTTTAACCGTTGGAAACCGGCGCAAAAAATGGCAGCCCGGCCGATACAGATCGCTCTCTACGAGCCCGATATCCCCCAAAACACCGGTACGATTCTGCGGCTTTGCGCTTGCCTGGGCCTAGAGGCCCATATCATCGAGCCGGCCGGCTTCCCGGTCACCGACCGCGCCTTCCGCCGGGCCGGCATGGATTACCTCGACCGGGTCGCCATCACCCGCCATGGCTCGTTCAAGGCGTTCGAGGACTGGCGGCGCGCCGAGCGGTTCAAGCTGGTGCTGTTGACCACCGCAGCCGAGCGCAGCTATCTCGACCATGTCTACCAGGGCGGCCAAGTGCTGCTGTTCGGCCGCGAAAGCGCCGGGGTGCCGGAGGCGGTCCATGCGGCCGCCGATGCCCGATTGCGGATTCCCATCG
>DAIMKK010000232.1:3987-5159 GCA_036721745.1 Pseudolabrys sp.
GGGCCACGCTGTGCCAGGCGACCTCACAGAACCCTCAAGATTCCCATCGCAGCGGGTCTGCGCTCGCTCAACGTGGCGATGTCGGTGGCACTCGTGGCCGGCGAGGCGCTGCGGCAAACGGGGGCTTCGGACGATAGCCTCGCTTGCAAGCCTTGTATATTATGTTAATATACAATAATGATCGATCTCAGCGGGATTGTCGGCTTCGACTGGGATGACGGCAATATTCGCAAAAGCGCGGACAAACATGGCGTGAGCCCTCGCGACTTCGAACAGGTCTTCCTTGACCCACGCCTGCTGATCCTGACTGACGACGAACATGGCGGCGCGGAAAAACGTTTCCACGCGTACGGGCAATCGGCCATAGGCCGTTCGCTACTTGTGAGCTTCACACTGCGCCGCGATGAAATGATGATCCGCGTCATTTCCGCCCGTAATATGAGCCGCAGGGAGCGCCAACGCTATGCCGAAGAAACTTAAGCAGGTTCCTCGTTTCCGAAGCGAGGCAGAGGAACGGGCATTCTGGGAAAGCCACGATACCGCCGATTACTTCGACTTGAGCAAAGCGCAGCGCGTGCGTTTTCCCAATCTCAAACTGTCGACCACTGCGATCTCTTTGCGTCTGCCGCAAGGTACGCTCGATCGCATCAAAGTTGCCGCCAATAAGCGCGACGTACCCTATCAGTCGCTGATCAAGGTCTGGCTGACCGAGAAGCTGGACGCCGAATGAAATATGGCGCGGCATTCCTTTCCCTGCTCGTCGCGCTCGCGTTGAGCGCGAGCGAAGCCAATGCCGCGCGCCCGCTGCTCGTCCAGTTGCTGGCGCGCGCGCCGGTCGCGGCCGGCAAGCCGGCGATGAGCGCACTCGCGCTGGAAGCTTGTCTGCGCCGTGCGCGCGAGCTCGACGCCACCGGCACCGCGATCGACTACGAAATCGCCGCTATCGACCGTGAAACCGCCGAAGCAATGTTCCTGCAAAACCAGATCAATGCCGAGATGCCAATGTTGGGCGGCTATGACGAGCCCGGGCTCAATGCCTTCCAAAAGCGCGTGATCCGCCACGAGGAACTGACGAAAAAATTCAAGACCGAATTCCCACTGTACCAGGAAAAGCAGAAGGCCTACGACGCCGCGGTCGCCGAGTTCGACCGCGACTGCGCGCAAGGCTACAC
>DAIMKK010000233.1:0-5157 GCA_036721745.1 Pseudolabrys sp.
TTTTGCCGAGAACGGCCGAGTAAAACTTGATCGCGCGATCAAGGTCGGTGACCGGGATGTCTGTCCAGCAGAGTGTGTTTGCGCTCATGTCGACATTTCATTGAGGTTAGGATTTATGTCAAAAACTTAAGCGCTAAGCTAAGTTGCCGACGAAACGGGCCGAAGGCTAGTTTCTGTCCTGACTCCGCAACTCGCCGTCCGGCGCGAGTTTCTTGCCTAACGAAGGACGGAAACGGCCGACCCCGGCGAGTTCGCCGGCCACCGGCGCGGCATGATAGCGATGACAGAGAATGCAGGCGTCGCCCGCGATGCGCCGTTGGTGGCACTTCACGCACAGCATCCTCGACATAGGCGCGAAGTTACTCTGGAACTTAATCGCGTTGTGCACCAGGTCGGTTCCAGGCTCGCTGGAGAAAAACTTCGCATATTGCGATTTCGGATTGGGCGCGTGGCAAGTCTGGCAACCGGCATCGCCGACCAGGCTGAAATGGGTGGTATGGCTGAAGGTGGTGAAGGGCCGGCTCTTTGTGTTCGGTTGCGCGGGTAACCAATTCACCAACGTGATTCCCTCGCTCTTCTCAACCGTGTGGCACTTCATACAAAGGCCGGGTGTTTGCGGATCGGCGAGTTTTTTAAAGGCATCGTGCGGCGCTCCGGTCGCGATCTCGGCCTGGAGTCGCGCGGCGGCATTCAGCCACGCGACCAGGAACGGATCGGAGTGCCCGACGGGACGGTAGAACAGGCTAAAGCTGTCGGGTGGCCGATACCACCCCCCGGCTGCGACCCATTCTTCAGCGGGCTTCGCGAACGGTGTGGGCGGAGGAGCGGCGGAGGGCGAGGGCGAACCCGCGGGCGCGGCATCCAGCAAGTCGCCACTGGTTAGGTCGTCGCTCTTACCCGATGACGATGATGGTTTGGGAGTAGGAGTCGCGGCGGTGAGATCGTCATTTCCTCCGGCCAACAAATCGCCGCCGGAATTCGCAGCCGGCTTGCCCGGGGAAGGAGACGGAGCAGCGGTCAGGTCGGCGCCTCCGAGCAGAGATTCATCGCCCGACGGCTGTTTCTTGTTAGGCTGAGCGGGGGATGCGGCCGGCGGCGGTTTCGGCTTTTCCGGCAAGGGCGGTCTGATTCCATTTTGATAATTGGCGACCTCGGTGAGCAGGTGCGGCATCCATTCCTTTTGCGCCGCGATCAAGGCCGCGCGCGGCACCTCGAGTCCGGCGGACGCGATGTTGTCCTTCATTTCTTTGATCAGGTAGGATTGCCCTTCGACGACCAGGTTGAAGAGCAAGGTCTTGACGCCCCAAACGAATTGGTCCGTCGCCGCCAATTGATCTGGGGTTGCTTTCGTCAGGTCGAGTAAGTCGATGTCGCGCAATCTATCGATGGCCGCGCGCGTGGTCGGCTGACGACTGAGGAGCAGTTCCATGAAGGGAGTGATCTTGCCATCCGCAAATTTCGGCCACTCACCCACGCTGAGTCCCTTCGCGGCCAGCGTCTCGACGTCGATTCCGGGAACGGTGAAAAACGCTAGGCCTTTCACGGTCATGCCTTCGCCTTTGATTTGCGGGGAATGACACGCGGCGCAGGTAGCGTCGAAATTTTTTACCTGCATAAAACGCCCGGCCGGTCCCGGCACGTGACAACTCTGGCAGCCGACCGGCGCCTTCTCCTTCCTCTCGGCGAAGTGCTGCTGAAGATGACTGTTGTGATCGAAGAAGATGCGCGTCCGGCGCTGGTAGGGGTAACCGGTAAACTCTGGATGGCCCTTTTCAAAACTGGCGAACTGGACGGAATGGCAGCTCTGACATTGTGCATCCGTTAGGCGGATGAGGTCGAATTTCCGACCGTGATGTTCCTGGTGACAGGTCGCGCAGGCGAGATCGCCTGCTTGCGCGTCGCCGGCCGCAAGGGCATGGCTGACGCGCAGAAGAACCGGCGGGCGCACCGATTCGTTAGGCCGGGTGAGGTTGCTTTGGATCTGCGCCAAGGTCGCAGGCGCGAGCCCATGGGGATGAAGCGGTTGGTCGCCGAACTGGTGGCATTTCAAGCAAAGCGCGCTGTCGTTCCGGGCTCTTTGGCCTAGCGAACCGGGAACGACCCGCGCCCAGCCAGCCGGCTCAAGGCTGTGGCAGTCGTTGCACTTGCTCGCTGAAGTGGCGTGCGCGTTCGTCAGGGTGCCGGGATCCATCCAATCATGGCGAAAATGGTGGCCGGACAAAATCAGCAGCGCTCCGGTCGTTAGGGCGATGGAGAGCCAGACAAGCATGCCGCGCGATTTGCGCAGCGAACGCACCGGCTGGCAGGGTGGGATCGCATGTGCACAGGCCCCGTTGGGCAGCGGACCTTCTGCACATTTGCCGCCCTGCGCTTCGCTCCGCGTGCACATCCAGCGGTCGCCTTTCTTGGCTGGAATGCATTCCCCGGTGTGGCGGCAATTTCCCCGTTCATCCGGCCCGAGCGGACAGGTCCGACCTTCCGCTGTGTGCCCGCAAATCCACTCCTGGTTAGGCCGCTCGTAGGGATTTTTTTTGAAGCTTAGCGGGTCGAGCGGCCTCTGCATTTACCACCTCCCGGCGTAAAACGTGGCGATGACGCCGTGCGCGATTCCGAGCAAAATCAAGCTGTAGGTAAACGGGATGTGGACGAAGAGCCAGAGCTTCAGCAGCCGCTGCGATGCATATTGGAAATCGAGATTCTGCTTCGTCTCGATCCAATCGCGAATTTCCGCGGCGATCGCCTTCTCACGGTCATTGAGATAGCGATCCAGCGCGTTCGTCTCCGCGAGGAGCGTGTGCAAGCCACGGTTGGCCGGAGCCAGCGCGGCCAATGCGCTCGGCACGCGGGTAAAAAAATCGCGCAGAGACTGCACGTAGAAATCGCCCAACGTTGAGGACTCCGTTTCTCGCTCGGCACGGCGAACCAAATCTTCCACCGCGCGCTGAATGCGGAGGCGGAACGAAGAGATGCGCTCGTAAAGCAGCGCTTCGCCGGAACGCGCCATCTGCGGCGGCAGCTCACGGCTGATGTAGAGCCCGAAGATTCCGCTCAAGATGACGAGGCAAAAAACGATGGCGAGCGTGATATCGAGTGGCCCACCTGGAATGCGAAAATGGATGTGGAGAAGAAACACGAAAAGACAAAACCAGCCGGCGTAAATATGAATCTGCAGCCAGACCGCTGCCCTAACCAGTGGCAGGAAAGGTAATTTCTTGCGGGCGTTGAAGAGGGTGAGCGCGAGCACCAAAAAGATCAGCAATAGCCCGGTATAGATCGCGTCCGGCCGGAGCGCGTTGCGCAGGACGTGCCAGCCGAGAAACGTCAGCGCCGAAAGAAGGACCAGCCCGCTAAGGAACCAGATTCGCCTGACGACCAGTGGGCTCACCGATTGAGCCACCTCGCAAGTGTCTCCACGTCCTGCATGTCGGCACGAATGAGCGCGTCGTGCGGACAGGCCCGAACGCAAGCGGGGCCGCCGAGCTGATCGACGCACAGGTCGCACTTCGTCGCTTTCAGGATCGGCGCCTGCGTCGCTTCCTCAACGATAAGCACGTGAACGGCACCGATGGACATGGCACGCCGACCGGCAACGGTACCGGCCAGATCACCGAATGGGCCAACCGGCTTGATCTTTACGGCAATCTTTATCTCACGCCGACAGAACGCCTGCTCATCGGCTTCCGCCCGCTGGATCGCGACTCACTTAATTTTAGCGGTTATCGGTTCGACCCCGAGCATAAAGTCAAGAACGACCTCAACGCCTACGTGACCACGCTGTTCTTCCAAGGCGACTTCGGCGAGCTTTTCCCGAATTTTGACCCTAACGACACCAAGAGCCTCGACTACAGTTTCGCGATCGGCCGCCAGCCGCTCAGTTTTCAGGATGGGATCATGATCAACGAGGACATCATCGATGCCGTTGGCATCACGCGCACATCGCTTTTCTTTCTGGGCGCTTCCTCATTGCGCACCACCGCGATCTTCGCCTTCAATGAATTGAACCGGAATAATAACATCCGCGAAAGCAGTGCCAAATTGTTCGGTCTCTTCAACACCGCAGACTACGCCAACGCGACGTTCGATGTCGATTTCGCCTACGTGACCGCTGAGGCTGCTACTGGGGGCGATGGCGTTTACTTTGGCATCGGTGACACGCAGCGCCTTGGCCTGATCAATTCTACTACTCGCGTCAATGCTTCCGTCGCGCTGGATCACGAGACGCCCGCCGTCAGCAGCGGCGTGTTGCTATTCCAGCAGCTCTCGACCACTTTGCCCGAGAGCAAGGACGTTGTTTACCTTGACGCCTTTTGGGGCATCCGCGACTACGCATCCGCCGCCCGCGGTCCGGACCGTGGGGGACCGCTCGGGCAAACCGGAATTCTTTTTGCCGCGCAAGGCCTGGGCGCTTACGGGGCACCGTTGGGCAATCGCGCCAATGACGCAGTCGGCGCGGCGATCGGTTATCAAAAATTCCTCGGCGGAACCGACCGCCAGGTCACTCTCGAACTCGGCGGACGCGTCGCCACCGACGATCCGAGGTTCTTCGCCGCCACCCAGCCGAACGCGGTTGCCGCGGCGGCGCGCTATCAGATGAAGTTGAACCAGCACATGGTCCTGATCTTTGACGCGTTCGTTGGCTTTCCCGAAGAACGCGACACGGCCTACGGGTTTCGTTCGGAGCTTTTGTTGAAGTTCTAACAGGATTGCGTTTCCTGACACGCAGATGATTCCGGAAGCAATCGGCGGCATTCTTATAGCAGGCGGCTTGATTCAACTTGGGCTTGTAACGGCGGGAAATTTCCGCCGGCTCATCGGCCAGAGTCGCCAGGCCAATGTCACGCTTGAGCTGCTCGAGACTGAGCTTGAAACGATGCGCGACCTGCGCCGGCGAAAAGCTGAGAGCGGGTTGCCTTGGAACGGCTGGCGCAAATTCATCGTCGCCAAAAAAGTGATGGAGTGCACCGACATCTGTTCGTTCTACCTCGCGCCCCACGACAAGAAATCGCTCCCGGATTTCCTCCCCGGCCAATACCTCACCTTTCGGATCGACGTCCCAGGCCAAAACAAGCCGGTTGTCCGCTGCTATAGTCTTTCCGACAGCCCACGCCGCGACGCTTACCGGATCACCATCAAGCGCATCCAGCCGCGCGACAAGGA
>DAIMKK010000234.1:0-5129 GCA_036721745.1 Pseudolabrys sp.
ACTTTGGGGTCCTTGGCGCCGGTAAGCACCAGCACGGCGTCGCCAAGCTTGGCTTTGTGAAATGCGGCAACGACCGTGGCGATGTTCTTGTTCGCCGAGTCGACCCCGACGCCGAGAAAGAATTTGCGGCCAACGAGACCGAGCCGGCACAACACCGTAGGATCGGCCGCAACGGCGGTGATGTGATCGCTGCCCTCGTAGCAGACCGGCATTTTGCCGATGTCAGCGCCGTACCATTTGCCGATTTCGCGGCGGGAAAATTCCGAAACTGTGACCACCAGGTCGGCCCGCCGGCACAGGCGCGGCAGCAGAAAACCGTAGGCGGCCCGAAAGCGCGCGGAGAAGTTACCCGGTAGCGCGCGCACGGTGGCGTCGTGCACAACCACGATCTGGTGTTTTGTGACCAGCGGCCCGAGCATGCACAGATTGAGCAGCAGGCGTCCGGCGGCAATGAGCGGGAACTCGATCTGTTCCCAGATGTAGCCAGAGAAAAATCCAACGCGGCGGAGCGGAATATTCTTGAGCGGAAAAGCCCGCGCCTTACGCGGCGCCAATAATTCGACGCGGCCTTTGAGCGCGGCATAGTCGCCGCCGAGCAGCGCATCGATCGCCATTATCGTTTCCATGGCGAAGCGTTGCACCCCGGACGAGCGCTGCGTGAGAAACCGGCCATTGATCGCGATGCGGGGCGGCGACATCAGCGGCGCTCCGCGGATTCAACCAACGCGCCGGCAGGCAAAAATCGTCCCTCCGGCGACGGGATATGACGGGTGCGCACGTGATTGAGTGTCGCTGCGGCCCGGCCCCAGATCATGCCGATCAAAAGAAAGAAATGTCGCCAGTGATCGGTGTCGATCACGAAGCCTTCGATAATTTCGCCGACAAAGGTGGCGAACGCGCAAATGAGATAAGGCTGCCATGGCGTACGCGCGAAGACGGTACGCAAAGCGGTCCACAACGTGGCCGCCAGCAGCGTGAGATAGGCCGTGCCGCCGGCCCAACCATAGACCAGGAAGGCTTGCAGGTAGACATTGTGCTGCTGCAGGCCGTGCACTCGATCGAATTGAAATGGGCCCATGCCGTTGGGAAAATTGAGCAGATCGCCGAGCGCCAATTCCTGCAGGCGGAAGCGGCCGCCGCTGCCGACGTCGTAGGACTGCAAGAGCTGCGCGCGCTCCTGGAACATGTTCGCGATCGAGTCGAATGACAGCAGGATGAGGATAAAGGCCGCTACCGCCGCGATGCCGATCACGCTCACTGCAAAGATGCGCCGACGCGCACCGTCCGTCGCCGCAGTAAAGAAGGCGAGCATCATCATGACCGCGCATGAAACCGCGAAATGAAACCATGCGCCGCGCGAAAAACTCAACAGCAGGCCCACCAGCAGGATGCCGATGATCAGAACGTCGGTTATGCGGACGCTGCGCGTCAGCATCCGCTCGATCACCACCAGCGCGGGCCAGATCAGAAACGGCCCGAATACGTTGGGGTCCTTGAAAGCGCCGAGCGCGCGGTCGTATTCCGTGAACAGATCGTGGGCGCCGGGGAAAAGACTGAAATAGCCGGCGGTGCCGGCGAGCGCGATGAGGGTCGCGGTCAGCACATAGGCCGCGCTCACGGTAGCGATGCGCTGCATCGTGTTATGAGCGAAAAGGCTGGCGAACAGGACCGCGGCGACGGCCAAGTAGATCGAAGTGCCGGCGTACTGCACCGTCTGCTGCTGGTCGGGCACATTGAGCAGCGCGAGCAGGCCGGCGACATTCCAGACCAACAGCAACAGGATCAAAAGCGCAATGTGGCGCTCGATGCGTGCGCCGGCGGCGAAAAAGGCGAGCGCCAGCACGGCCATCAGGCCGTCATGCGGTGACGGCTCGATGAAGGCGACCGAACTCGCCAATACCGTGATGTACAGCACCATCAGCAGCAGGCGCTCGCTGAGCGCGGCCGCTGGCTTTGCAACGGCCGGCACGATCGGCGGCGCGGCGCGATGAATCGAGATATCTTGGGCGGTGATCAATACGCATTCTCTGTCTTGAGCAGCGCGAACGGGGTTTTCGCCAGGATGTAGAGATCGAACAGCACCGACCAGTTCTCGATGTAGTAGAGATCGTGCTCGACGCGCTGCTGAATTTTTTCATGGGTGTCGGTCTCGCCGCGCCAGCCGTTGATCTGCGCCCAGCCGGTGATGCCCGGCTTGACGCGATGACGGGCGAAGTAACCGTCCACCGCCTCGTCGTAGAGCTGGGCTTCGGCCTTGGCGTTGACCGCGTGCGGGCGCGGGCCGACTAGCGACAAATTGCCCTTAAGCACCACATTGAACAGTTGCGGCAGCTCGTCGAGGCTAGTCTTGCGGATGAAGCGCCCGACCCGGGTGACACGCGGATCGTCCTTAGTGACGAGCTTGCTGGCGGTCATGTCGGCGGCGTCCGAATACATCGAGCGAAATTTATAGACCTCGATAAAATCGTTGTTGAAGCCATAACGCTTCTGCTTGAACAGGACCGGCCCGCAGCTTTCCAGCTTGATGGCAATCGCGATCAACGCCATCACAGGCAGTGCGCACAAGAGCGCGAGGCCGCCAATCAATTTGTCGAACAGCCATTTCATCACCACGTCCCAATCGGCGATCGGCCGATCGGCCACGTCGAACACCGGCACGGTGCCGATGTAGGAATAGGAACGCGGGCGGAATTGCAGCTTGTTGGCGTGCGCGGCGAGCCGGATGTCGACCGGCAGCACCCATAATTTTTTCAGCATCTGCAGGATGCGGTCTTCTGCTGAGATCGGCAGCGAAAAGACCACCAGATCGACGCGTGTGCGACGCCCGAATTCGACCAAGTCGTCGACCACGCCGAGCTTGCGCTCGCCGGCGCAGTCGGTGCTGCTGCGGTCGTCGCCGCGGTCGTCGAACAGACCGATGATCTTGACGCCGGAATCCTTCTGCCGGTGCAGTTCCTCGATGATGTGCTCGCCGGCCGCGCCGCCGCCGACGATCACGGTGCGGCGGGTGAGACGGCCTTCGCGGGTCCATTTGCGTACCAGCAGGAAAAGCAGCTTGCGCGAGAGCATCAGCGCCACCAGGCCGCTGACATAGAAGCTACCGAGCCAAACGCGCGAGAACATGTCGCCGGCTTTGGCGAAGAACGAGGCGCCGATCACAATCAGGAACACTACGGACCAAGCCGAGGCCAGCCGCATGTACTGCTTCTCGTGGCCGCGGAAGGCTTGCACTTGGTAGATATCGGCGGTCTGGAATGCGAACATCGACAGCAGCGCGATGGCGAAGATCGCGGCGGCGTAATGCCAGAACAGGGGTTCGGTCGGCGATAGATAGAGCGCGAAGACCGCCAAGCCGACCAGCATGACCAGGACGAACTCGGCCATGCGGACGAAGCCGGCCAGCACGATCGAAGAGATCGGCGCAGGCGCTGGGGTCGCCGTCACCGCGAGCGCTTCCGGCGTCAGCGAACGGGTATTGGCCGCAGCGCGCGGCGTAGTGCGCAGGCGGTCAAGAAGCATGGTGGAGCCCGATGCGCGTATCGACGGGCTGATGTTGGTATCGGTCATGGTTGCGGTCAACGATCAACCGGCCGCGAGCCCCGGAGTGGCGGCAGGAATTGTCCCTAATTCCCGGAAATTTCTAGAGAAAGAGTCTCAAAAAAGGCTTATCGGGATACTCAAATAAGTCTTAACCGCGATCGATCTTGCGGACCTTTTCGATGGCCGTCTGGTAGGCGGAAAGCACTCCGTCAACCATGGTGTCGACCGAAAACGCCTCTTCCACCAAGCCACGCAGCTTGCGCGCGATCTCTGCCGTGGCCTCCGGGTGGTCGAGCGCCTGGACGATCGCCGGTGCCAGCGCCGCAGCATCGACGGGTGGTACCAGGGTATTCGAGAGTGGTCCGTAAATTTCCGGGATGCCGCCCACTTTGGTCGTAATCAGCGGCTTGCCGCCGGCGGCCGTCTCCAGCACCACATATGGCAGCGATTCCGCCCGCGACGGCACCACCATGATGCGGCCGAGGGTCAACGCCACACGGGCCGGCATGGCCGGCCTGAAATGTACGGTGCCTGCGAGACCGAGCCGGGCGGTTTGGGCTTGCAGCGCTGCCCGGTCCGGACCGTCGCCGACCAGGGTCGCGGTGACGGTGCGTCCTGCGTCGCGCAAGCGGGTGATGGCGTCGAGCAGCACGTCGATGCCCTTGACCGGGCGCAACTCGCCCATGAAAACCAGATCTGTGGCATCGGCCATTGTGCCGATCGGTTCGAATTCCGCGCGCGATACGCCGTTGTGCACAACGCGCACCAGACCGCGCGGACTGCCGATCTTGTTGCGGAAGATGTCGGCGCTATAGGCGCTCTCGAACAGGAAAAGATCGCCGCGCAGCATCAGCAGGCGCTCGGTCGCCAGATAGAATTTTCCGGCCAGCGTGTCGTGGCCGAACAGCAGGCTGCCGCCGTGCGGCGTATAGGCGCGCACAGCGCGCTTGGTTCCAAACGAAAGACGGGCATAGGCGCCGCCCTTGGCGCCGTGTCCATGCACAACGTCGGCCTGCGTTTGCGCGGCGCGGCGCACAACATGGGCGAGCGCGAAGAGATCGCCGGGATTGGCATGGCGGCGCATCGGGATGCGGGTAAGACCGAGTGCAAGCGACGGCTCGAGCAAACGCAACGCTTCGTCACCGCGCGTGCCCCCGGTGCGCGAGTCGGCGATCAGCCCGACGCGGTGACCGCGCGCGATTTGCTCGCGGGTCAAATCGAGCACATGGCGAAACAGGCCGCCAACCGGCGCGCGGAACACGTGCAGGATATTCAGGGGTTTCATTGCGCTAGAACCACCGCTCCTTGACCAGCACGGTATCGCCGGGGCGCAGCGGATAGTCGAGCGGCACCTCGGTCTTGATCTGCTGGCCTTGCGCGTTGTGCGTCAGCTCGACGGTCCGCTTGGACGCGCGCGGGGCAAAGCCGCCGGCGATCGCGATCGCCTTTTCCACCGTCATGTCGGCGACGTAAGGATACTGCCCGGGCGTCGTCACCTCGCCCAGGATGAAGAACGGCCGGTAAGTCTCGACCTCCACCGTCACATGCGGCTCGCGCACGTAGCCTGCTTGAGCCGCTCGGCGATGCGT
>DAIMKK010000235.1:0-5126 GCA_036721745.1 Pseudolabrys sp.
TTTGGGCGCGCTCGACCAGACCATCGTCGCCACAGCTTTGCCGACCATCGGCCGGCATTTTGCCAATCTCGGCGATCTCGCCTGGGTGGTCACGGCTTATCTGCTCACCGCCACGGCGGTGACGCCGCTCTACGGCAAGCTGTCCGACATTCACGGCCGGCGCGCGCTGATGCTGATCGCCATCGGCATTTTCGTCGCCGGCTCGCTGGTCTGCGCGCTCGCCCCCAGCATGGCCGTGCTGGTGCTCGGCCGCGCGGTGCAGGGGGCGGGCGGCGGCGGGCTGATGGCGCTGGCGCAGACCATCATCGCCGACATCGTCTCCCCGCGCGAACGCGGCCGCTACCAGGGCTATATCGGCGCGGTATTCGCGACTTCTTCGATCGGCGGGCCGGTGCTTGGCGGTTTCCTCACCGAGCATCTCGACTGGTCGCTGATCTTCTGGATCAATTTGCCGCTCGGCCTCGCCGCGCTCGGCATGACCTCGAACGTCTTGAAGCGCGTGCCCTATCATCCACGCAAACATAGGCTCGACGTGATCGGCGCGCTGCTGATGATGGCGGCGGCGGTGGCGCTATTGCTGGCGCTGTCCTGGGGCGGGCGCAAGTTCGATTGGATCTCAGCCCAGTTCGGCGCGCTGCTGCTTAGCTCCGCGATCCTGTGGGGCCTGTTCGTCTGGCGGCTGGTGGCGACACAAGAGCCGTTTTTGCCGCTCACCGTGCTTGGCAATCCGGTGGTGCGCTGCGCCGCGCTCGCCGGCGCCTGCAACATGGCGACGCTGGTCGGCATGACCATCTTCGTTCCGCTTTATTTCGAAACGGTGCTGCATCTGTCCGCCGGCCAGTCCGGCCTCGCTTTGATTCCGCTGATGGGCGCGACCGTCGCCTCGTCGACCATCACCGGCCGGCTGCTAATGCACATGAAACATTACAAGCGCCTGCCGCTGGTCGGACTGGTGCTCTCGTTACTGGCACTGGCGGCGCTGTCGATCTGGCCGGCGTCGATGCCGACCGCGCTGGTGCTGTTGTTGTTGTTATTGATCGGCTCGGGCCTCGGCACGCTGTTTCCGATCTCCACTGTGTGCATGCAGAACGCCGTGACGCAGCACCAGATGGGCGTCGCCACCGGCGCCGCCAATTTTTTCCGCTCGCTGTTCTCGGCGCTGGTGGTGGCGGTGCTGGGTGCAATCGTGCTCGGCGGGCTCGGCGGCGTCACCGGCATGTCGGTTGAAATGCTGGCGCGCGCGGCGTCCGTGCATGAGCTCGCTTACGCGTTCCGCTTCGTGTTCATGGCCTGCGCGCTGGTGGTCGCCTTCGGCATGGTGTTCCTGATTGCGATGGAGGAGCGCGCGCTCAAGGGGCCGTCGTCGCCGGCGGCCGAAGCGCCCACGGGTCCGGCCACGCCGATCCCGGCCGAATAAAAAACCCCGGCCGCGCGGCCGGGGTTTTGCTTTGCCGATCAGGCATATGCGCCAAGTTTACTCGAAGTCTACTCGCAGAATTTGCAGGGCGGAAATTCGCGGCTGTAGACCGGCTGCGCGAGGAATTTTTCTTTGCCATAGGTCCAGAACTGGCTGACGTTCGGGTAGGTCTTGATCACCGTGTTCCAGAGCTCGGGCTTGTCGTAGCCGAACATCGTCTTCTTCTCGACTTTTTTGATATAGATATTCTGCACCGGGTTGCGCATGTCGTCGAAACTCACCGGCCCGCGCACGGCGTCGATCTTCAGCCCCGCCATGGTCTTGATGAAGGCTTCCGAGCCCGGCCATTTGCCGCCGGATTTTTTTATCGTCTCGTCGATCATCTGCGCGGTGGTGTAGTTGCTTTCCGAGAAGTAGGACGGCACTTTGCCATACTTGGCGCGGTAGGCCTTCACGAAGGCTTGGTTCTTCGGCGTGTCGAGCGCGGCTGAGTATTGCAGCGCGGACACATCGCCGATCACTTCGTCGCCCATGAAGGGCAAAGCGAACTCGTCATAGCTGGTGCCGCCGCCGAGGATCGGCTTCTTGTAGCCGGCCGCGCGCAGCTGCTTGGGAAATTGCGCCGCCATCGGTCCCACCATCAGCGAGAACACGGCGTCGGCGTCGGCCTTGATGGTCGGAATGTAGGGTCCGAAATCCTTGTTGCCGAGCGGAGGCCAGATTTTCTGCACGATCTTGCCGCCGCAATCCTCGAACGCCTTTTGGAAGCCGCCGGCCGACTCGTAGCCGAACGCATAGTCGGCAGCGACCACGACGATTTTCTTGTAGCCCTGGTCGCACGCCCAAGCACCGAGCGCGTGGTGGGGCTGCGACGACGACCAGCCGGTACGGATCAAATAAGGATACTTGCCGGCTTCACGCTGGGTAAGATCGTCGGCCGCCGGAATCGACGGGATATAGATGGTCTTCTCGGCGGTGCTCACCGGCGCCAGCGCGTAGCCGGTCGAAGCCAGCACGCCGCCGATGAACATCTGCACCTTGTCTTGCAACACCAGCTTCTTGGCCTTCGTGACGCCGGCATCGGGCTTGGCCTGATCGTCCTCGACGATGAACTTCACGTCCATCCCGCCCAGCTTGCCGCCGTGCTCGTCGAGATACATCTGGAAGCCATTGACCATGTCCTTACCGACCTGGGCAAAGATGCCGGTCATCGGCGCGATGAAGCCGATGTTCAATTCGTCCGCGTGCGCGTTCGATGGCATGGCGAGTGCGGCGGCGAGCGCGCCGCCCAGCCAGAGCGCGGTGGCGCTGCGTGAATGTCCTTTGGTCATTGGTTCTCCCTCCAAGTTGGCGATGCCGCTTCCCGTTCAACGCGGAAATGCAGACGCCCGTGACGGTCTGATGCCGGCGGGGCAAGGCTAACACTTTGGCGGTGGGGGGCGGAAGCCTATGGGGGCGACGGCATCAATATGGCGCGGCCCCGCGCCGCGGACGAATGTCCGTTCATTGGAAGTAAAGCGGACAATATGCGGACATCGCAGGATGTCCGCTCATAACCCGAGGCGGATAATGTCGGAACAATTACGCCGCGACCTCGGCCGTTTTTCGGTTCGACAGGAATAATCTGTGTATCTCTGCGGCCGGTAGCGGATGGCTAAACAAGTAACCCTGCATTTCGGTGCAGCCGAGTAATCTGACTTGTTCCAATTGCTGATCTGTTTCGACGCCTTCGGCGGTAACGATCATTTTGAGGTTTCGAGCAAGGTCAGCAATCGCCCGCACAATGGCGCGGGATTCATTTTTCTCTGTTAGCCCAACAATAAAGCTGCGGTCGATCTTGATCTTGCTAAAGGGGAAACTCAGCAGATAGCCAAGCGACGAGTACCCCGTGCCGAAATCATCCATGGCGAACTTTACACCAAGCTCATGCAGCTTTTTCAGCGTGGATAAGTTGGCGAATGTGTTCTGGATGAGAACAGATTCCGTGATCTCAAGCTCCAGTCTGTCAGCTGGTACGCGTGCCGATGCAAGGGCGCTGATAATCACGTTGACCAGATTATGATTGGCCAGTTGAAGCGACGAAACGTTGACTGAAACATTGATGTCACTGGGCCAAGTGGCGGCCGCGGCACAGGCTGTCCGCAAGACCCATTCGCCCAGTGGAATGATGAGACCCATCTCCTCCGCGATAGGGATAAACTCGGCTGGCGAAATCATACCTCGCTCGGGATGACGCCACCGCAAAAGCGCCTCAAAGGACATGATTTTGTTGTCTTGCAAACTGACGATCGGCTGATAGAACAACTCGAATTCTCCATTGGCGAGCGCGCTTCGCAAGTCGGATTCCAACGTGCCTCGAACCTGCATGCGTTCATTCATTTCTGTTTCGTAAAAACAATATGTTCCGCGTCCGGTGTTCTTGGCTTCGTAGAGAGCAATATCCGCGGTTTTTAACAACTCATCGAGTTCCGTTCCATCATTCGGCGCAATAGAAATGCCGATACTTGTGTCCACCACAACTTGGTGACCATCAAGATCGATTGGCTCCCGGATTGCGGCGCGGATTCTTATGGCGAGCGCTGCAGCATCGGAGGGCTGATCAATCGACGATTGAATAATGGCGAATTCGTCGCCACTCAGCCGGGCGACCGTGTCGATGTCTCTGATACAGCCACGCAACCGGTCAGCAACACCTTTGAGTAGCTTGTCGCCGATCGGATGTCCGAGCGTATCGTTGACGCGCTTTAGATGATCGAGGTCGATGTACAATACCGCTAGTCGTTCGCCCCGCCGGACACGTTTGAGCGCTTGCGTTAGCTGCTCGGAAAAAAGGATGCGATTGGGCAGTCCAGTAAGTGCGTCGTGGTGCGCCACGTGCACGATCCGCTCTTCCGCGCGTTTTCCCTCGGTGACGTCCTCATGGGTTGCCACCCATCCGCCGTCTGTCATCGGATGGTTTGCAACGGATATGATGCGCCCGTCGGGAAGGGTGGTTATCTTGTTAAAAATCTTTCCTTGACCGAGAGCACCTAGCAACTCGCTTATGTATGGCTCGGGATCATCGGAACCAAGGCTTCCGATTTCGGCACGGTGGCGTAGCAATTCGCGTAATGTGCAGCCGGGCTTTACGATATTGGGCGAAAGACCGTACATTTTGAGGTAACGCCGATTGCAGACGACAAGCCGGGCAGACGAATCGAACATCACAAGGCCCTGCGACATGGTGCTCAGGGCTGCGTCGACCTTCGCCTGTTCATCGGCAAGCGCCGCTTCGGAACTCACAAGACGCTTGATATGATTGGTCAATGCCCTAAGAAGAAATACGGAGCAAATAATCACAAGGAGCGTGCCAATCCCAATCGTTATTGCATGATTGCGCCAGCTCGCGAGCGCCGTAGTTTCCGACACACCCACGTTGATGACGAGAGGGTAATCCCGCAGCGGGTGTACAGCCATTAGACGAGTTTGGCCGTCAAAATGGCTCGGCGACCGAAAGCGCCCTCCACCCTGCGCAACCATCCGATACCAAGGTGATTCCGCCGCTATCTTCTCGCCGGAGCGATCTGTGCGGTCCGGGTATCGCACGATGACCGTGCCATCATTGCGCAAGAGGAGAAATAGCTGATCGGGGAACGACGTAATAGAATTGTAGATATGTTGTAACTGCCCAGGTTGGTTTGCGACATGGTCTGCGTAGCTGACCGTGGCA
>DAIMKK010000236.1:0-5110 GCA_036721745.1 Pseudolabrys sp.
TGCGGATAGCGCGCGAACATGGCCTCCACCGCCTGGCGCAACAGCGTGCGGTCGCCACGCATGGTCCAGCCGCCGAGCTCGATGTTCTCGGCCACCGTCAGCTCCGGGAAAGTCGAGCGGCCCTGCGGCAAGAGCGCGATGCCGTGCTCCATGTGCCGATGCGCCGGCAGGCTGTCGATGTCGTTGTCGCCGAGCACAATGCTGCCGCTCGACGGCTGCAGGAAACCGGCGATTGCGCGCAACAGTGTCGATTTTCCGGCGCCGTTGGGACCGAGTACCACGGTAATGCGACCCGGCTGTGCAACGAGATTGACGCCGCGCAAGACCGGATGGCCCACGGTATAGCCGGCGACCACGTCGGCGATCTTCAGGGTCGGTGCGCTGCTCACGGTGTTCATGCGCGGCCCAGATAGCCTTCGATCACACGCTCGTCGTGAATGACGGTCGCGGGCGCGCCCGCCGCCGTGGTCTTGCCTTCGACCAGGCACACCATGAAGTCAGACATGGCGACGAGATCGGGCACCTCGTGGCTGACGATGATGAAGGACGTGCCTTCGCGTACTACCGTGTCACGGATACAGCGCACCAGCAGCGTCTTGATCTGTGGATGGACGCCGGCAAAGGGCTCGTCCATAAGCACGAGGCGCGGTCGGCTCACCAGCGCACGGGCGAATTCCAGAAGCCGCTGCTGGCCGCCGGAGATCTCGCTGGCCACACTCTCGGCGTGCGCTGTGAGCCCGACGAGCTCCAGCAACTCGTTCGCGCGGTCACTGGCAGCGGTGCGGTCGAGCGCGTTTTGATGCAGGAGCGGGATAAAGAGATTTTGTCGCACGGTGAGCGTGCGAAAGACGCGCGCGGCCTGAAAAGTGCGGGTGAGGCCGGTGGCGGCGAGCTCGCAGGGGCGTTCGCCGTCGATACGCATGCCGGAGAGTCGCACCTCGCCGTGGTCGGCGGCGAACACGCCGTTGATCACATTGAGCAACGTGGTCTTGCCGGAGCCGTTTGGGCCGATGAGACCGACGACGCTGTGGGCCTCGACCGCAAACGAGACATCTTCGAGCGCAACGACGCCGCCGAAGCGCTTGCCGACGGCATCGATTGCCAGGAGCGGCTGTGCGGCCGATGCGGTCATGGCATCGGGGTCACCGGCGCTGCAGTCTGCGCATCCTTCGGCCATACCACTTGGTTCTTGCCCTTGATGTATTGCAGGATCACCTGGCTGAACACCGGCGTGCCGTCCTCCTGGTAGCGGAAATTGCCGGCCACCGTCTTGAATTCGTGGCTGTGGATGTAGGTCTTGAGCTTCTCCTGGTCTAAGGTCTTGGCACCGTCGACCGCCTGCTCGATCACCTGCAGGATCGCGTAGCCGACGATCGCGTAGGTGGGGAGCGTGTCGTAGCCGCGCGCCTTGAAAGCATCGGCGAGTTCGGCGAGGCCGGTATAGCCTTGCGACGGCCACGATACGGTGGTGCCGATCACGCCTTCCGCGGCGCTGCCTAGCTTCGGCCACGCGGATAGTGTCGTCACCTGCGAGCCGCAGGTGCAGAAGATCAAAGGCTTGTAACCCTGCTGCTGCACGGTCCGTGTCACCTGCAGCGAGTCGTTGGGCAGTCCGAGTTCGAGCAGCATGTCGGCATTCGCCGCCTTTGCCTTTTGCACCAGGCCAGTGAAGTCGGTGGTGTTGGGCGGATATTGCTCGTTCACCACCACGCTCATGCCGGCCGCCTTGGCGAAATTGAGCGCGCCACCCACGCCGCCAACGCCGTCGCGTACCACGATGGGGAACGGATTCTGCGCAGTGAAGATGGCCACGCGCTTCGGCCGCTTGTCCCTGGGCAGGCCCTTGATCAGCTCGAACAGGCCGCGCGTGTAGTCCGGCTCCTGGTAGGTGTAGCTGCCGATGATCGAACCCTTGGCATTCTTAAAGATATTGATGCCGACGAAGCCGCCGTTGAACAAGAGCTTCTGATGCGAGAGTACAATCGGCACGATGGCGCCGCCGATGAAGGTGGTATAGGGCGCGAGCACAAGATCGACCTGGTCCTGGTCAAGAAGCCGGCTGTAGAGCGACTGCGCCACTGTCGGGGTGCTTTCGTCATTGTAGATAATCATCTTCACCGGACGTCCGAGCAGACCGCCCTTCTTGTTCACCTGCTCGAGCCAGCGGTCATAGACCGCTTTGTAGTCGGTCGACGGCTCGGCGAAGCTGCCGGTGAGGCCAAGCGTGCCGCCGATCACGATCGGTTTCTGCTGTGCGAGTGCTGTGCCGTCAACGCCCAAGGTCAGCGTTATCGCGGCCAACGCAAGTACCTTGCGTGTCGCTGCCAATCTCATGACTAACCTCCCATATTGCTGTCGCTTCTCGTTCTTTTCTGCGTGCGGCCGCGGGGCACCGCGCGCATTATTCGAGCCCGGCGCGCCGCGCCGCTACTCGGGTGATCGCCGACCAGTCCTTGTGCCCGTCGCCATGGGCGAGCGCGTCGAGATAATTGTCGCGCAGAACGCTGGCGAAGGGGAGCGGTACGTTCTTCTCTTCGCCGGCGGCGAGCGCGAGCTTAGCGTCCTTGAGCCCGAGCTTCAGGTCGAAGCCCGGCGGCTCGAACTGGCTGCTGCTGATCATCCCCGCATAGATGCGATAGACTGGCACATCGAACACCGAGCCGACTACGGCATTGAGCACGTCGGCCGGTGACATCTTGTAGGCGCGGGCGAGCGCGGCTGCTTCGCCCATCGCCTCGATAATGCAGGCGACCATCAGGTTACCGGCGATCTTGGCAACACTGGAGTTGGTTGGCTCGGTGCCGAGCCGCCAAGTCTTGCGGCCCATGGCGTCGAATAAGGGTTGCACCTTCTCGATCAGCGCCGGATCGCCGGCAGCGAGCACGTTGAGATTGCGCTCGGCCGCCATTTCCGGGCGGCCATAAACGGTTGCGGCGACATAGCCGACGCCATGGGCCTTGTGCGCGGCGGCAAGCTCACGCGTGCAGTCGATCGAGGCGGTAGCCGTGTTGACGTGGATCGGCGCGCCGCGCTTGGCGAGGATACCGCTGGCGATGAAGGTTTCGCGCATGGCGTCGTCATTGGGCAGCATCGAGATCGTTGCCTCGCCGCAGAAGGCATCTTCGGCGCTGCTCGCGATCTCGGCGCCATCCTTGTAGATGCGCTCGCGCGCCTCGGGCGAAACGTCCCAAACGCGTACTCGATGCCCAGCCTTAAGCAGATTGCGTGCCATGGCCGTACCCATTCTACCGGTCCCGATAAAGCCAACGTCCATGCCTAATCTCTCCCGTTACCTGGCAGCTTTGCTTGCTGCCGCCGCCACCCGTGATAAACGCTAACTCTGAGCGCAAACGTTTGCAAGAGTTTGCCGGCCATTAACGGCGCGTCCCAATGTTTGCCCTTCGACACAACGAGGAAACAGGAATGGACCTGATGCGTTTCCCACTTGACAGGGCGGTAGTGGGTGCGCAAACGTTTGCACAAACGCGCGCCGGTTGCGCCTCGAAGGGTGCCCTTGGAGTTGCGCGCCGGCGCTTTGCTGCGGAGCAAAAATGGGTGACATCTATCCGGTGGTGAAGGTCGCGGCGGTGCAGGCGGCGTCGGTGTTTCTCGATCGAGAGGGGTCCACCGAGAAGGCCTGCCGGCTAATCCGCGAGGCCGGGCGCAACCGCGCGCAGGTCATCGGCTTCCCCGAGGGATTTATCCCGGCGCACCCGATCTGGTATCACCATCACGCCGCGACCGGCGCGCTGGCCAATCGGCTGGCCGTCGAGCTTTTCAAGAACGCCGTCGAGATCCCCGGGCCCGAAATCGATGCGCTTTGCGCCGCCGCGCGCGATGCCGGCGCCTATGTAGTGATCGGCGTCTGCGAGAAATTGCCGCACACGCTCGGCACCATGTTCAACTCGCAGGTCTTCATCGCCCCCGATGGCACCTATATGGGCAAGCACCAGAAGATCATGCCCACCGTCGGTGAGCGGCTCGTGCACACGGGCGGTTTCGGCGACACGCTACACGCCTTTCCGACGAGCTTCGGGCCGATGAGCGGGCTCATTTGCGGCGAGAACTCCAACCCGCTCGCGGTGTTCGCCATGACCGCCGAGGGCTCGCGCATCCATGTGATGAGCTGGCCCAATCATTTCCCGACCAGCGGCGACCCGATGCGTCATCGGGTGAGCATCGATTCCCAGGCCTTCGCGCAGATGAGCAAAGCCTTCGTGGTCGCCGCCTGCGGTACCGTGGACGAGGACGTGATTCGCAAGCTTGAGCCGAGCCCGGAAGCCGAGCGCTTCCTGCGCAGTCCGGACTGCTGCGGCGGCAGCGTCATCGTCGCGCCCAACAGCCGGATTATAGCGGGGCCCATGGGTGCGGAGGAGGGCATCCTCTACGCCGACTGCAATCTCGAGGTCGGCATCAACATGAAGCTGCGGCACGATTTTGCCGGACACTACAATCGCCCGGACATTTTCCAGCTGCAGGTCAATCGCGGCACGCCGCACCTCTATACCGTTGTCGGCGTGGAAGAGCCGCAGGCGCTCGGCAGGTCAATGCATGCGCCGCCCTTGCCGGCAGGTGAGCGGCGCGCCGCGCTGGCGAGTCCGCCCAGGCAGTTGCCAGCACCGGCGCACGCTTCACCACCACGCCGCGGACGTCAGGGTCCCGGCAAAGGCGCAACGCGAAACAAGAACGGAAAAGGTCGGCGATCTGACCGGCAGATTCCCTGAAAAGGAGAACCTCATGGCCAAGCAGCATATCAGCTACGTGCCATTCGAAAAGATGGACGACGCTATGCGCGCCGAAATGGAGCGCTGCCAGCGCGAGGGCACGCCGCGTCCGGAAAGCTCGGCGGTGCGGGCGCATGTGCCCGCCTGCTTCTGGTTTTTCGCCAATTCCTGGCGCGATATCTTCCGCAACGGCATTCTCGATCACGCGATCAAGGAGCTGTGCAGGCTCTATGTTTCGCGCTCGGTGCAGTGCGAATATTGCGGCAATCAGCGCTCGGTGAAGGCGACCAAATCTGGCGCAGTCGTCGAGGATCAGGTGAAAGACCTCATCAATTTTGAATCCTCGCCCAACTACAATGAGCGGCAGAAGGCGGCGCTCTCGTATG
>DAIMKK010000237.1:0-5081 GCA_036721745.1 Pseudolabrys sp.
AATTCCCAATGGCCGGTCATCGCGTCGGGCTTGAGCAGCGCCATGCAGTCAGCCATGTCCTGGCCCTTGCTGGCATTGGCGCCGAGCGAACCCTGCCAGGTGTCGCCGCCGTCGAGCAGCAGCACCTTGTCGCCGCGTTCAGCCCGCACGCGTTTGAGCACGGTGGCGAGCCGGTCGAGGCCGCCGATGCGGCCATAGCTTTTGGCGAGCGAGGAGAAATCGTCCGAGGTCATGGCGTAAGCGGCGGCCGTTTTCTCCGTAATGCCGAAACGGGTGAGAAAATCCTTGCCGGTGAGATGCGGCGGCTGGCCGTGCGCCGCGCCGACGCCGAGATTGGTCGACGGCTCGCGGAAATAGACCGGCATCAGCTGGCCGTGGATGTCGGCGACGTGCAGCAGCGTGACATTGCCGAGCGCGTCGAACTTCAACAATTCGGCTTCGCTCAGCTGCTGCTGCGCCATGGCGCGCGTGAAGCCGCCGCCGACAGTCAGCGCCGCGGTGGCGGCGCCGACTTGCAGCAGTTCGCGGCGGGTGATCATTGATTAGTGCCTGATCCCCGGCACGCTCAGCTTCAACCCCTCGTTCTGCGACGCCAGATACAATTCGAGATCGCCGTATTCCTTGGCGTCGGCCGGCAACTCGTCGGCGCGGATGTTGACTTGGCACCACTGGAAGCGTTGCCGGATATCCCAGACCGTCTGCAGGCTGGTACGCCAGGTCGGGAAGTGGTCGTACTGGCCCTTCGGCGCACCCAACCATTGCCCGCGGATCCAATGATTGGCCGATTTGCCATGGCAGTCGGTGCAGGCGAAGTTCAGTTCGCCGAGCTTGCGGTTGGCAAGTTCCGTCCCGCGCGCGATCGCAGCCTTGGCTTGCGGGCTGGTCGTATCGACCTTGATCGGAGCGCCATTGGCGAGATTGTGCAAATAGATGGAGAGATCGCGGTTCTGCTCGGTCTCCATCAGATAACTCGCGCCGGTCGTCGCCTTGGCGTGGCGATAAATAAACTCCTCGACTCCAAGCACCTTGTTGAGCCGCGGCTCCCATTTCGGCATCGACGCCGCCCAAGTCTTGAACGCCGTCTTTGGATCACTGTGGCAAGTGCCGCAGGAAAAGCCCGCGGGTCCGCGCGCCTTCCACAAGTCCGCGGCCTTCTCCAGCGCCCACATGCCGGGGTTTTCCATGGCGTCGAGGTTGGCGCGTTTCTCGACCGGCGTGCCGCGCTTCTCCGGGTTGTCGACTTCGACCTTGAAGACGGCCGGTTTCTTCAACGTCTTGAGGAAGGCGACCATGTCGTTGATTTCGGCGTCGGTGAACACGCCGTGGCTGCCCCACGGCGGCATCACCGTTTCGGCGTTGTAGACGCGCGCGTCGTAGATGATATTGAACAGCTGCTCGTCGGAGAGGCCCGCATTGCCGATCTCCGACAGATCGGGGCCGACATTGCCCGGCTGATCGGCGTTACCGGCCTGCCCCATGATGTGGCAGGCAAGGCACGAGCCGCCGCGGTTGCGGTCGGCGACCAGCTTGGCGCCCTTGGCGGCATCGCCGGTAATCGGACCGGTCAATTTGTGCGGCGCCTTCGGTGCCGGCGGTGAGCCGAGCTTGGCCAGCGTGTTCCATTTCCCCTCGTCGCGTTTCGGCCAGCCAGGATAGCGCACGTAAGGCCGTGCCGACGCGTCGCCCTTGAGCTCGAGCGGCGCCTCTTTTCTCTTCGCCTGCGCATTGGCATCGGCCGCAAACGCGACAGCGCCGATCAGCACAACGGCCACGGCGCCGCTTGCCAGAATCCCTCCACGGGTCATTACATCCTCCCTGAACGAATTGTTGTCGTTACGTCGTCCCGCATCGAGGCGGAACGTTCGTCAGCCCACGGTGATTTTTTCTTCCGCGGTGGTGACTGTTCCGTCGTCGTCGGTCCAGGTGAACTTGAACGTGCCGCTCTCCTCGACCTTGGCGAAGAACTCCAAATACGGGTTCGCCGCGATCGCCGGTTCGAGATCGGCGGAAAACACCGGCTTGCCGTTGAACTCCGCGGTAAACTTGTTGATGATCTTGCGCGGGATCGGCTTGCCGTCTTTGTCCTTGCGCTGACCCGATTCCATAATGTGCGGCATCAGCGTCTTGATCTCAATGACGTCACCTTTCTTGGCTTCCTTGGGAAGCTTCAGCCGTGGCTTTTCCGCCATGAACCCCTCCTGAACTTTTTTCTGTGAAATCAGCCGCCGCAGCCGCCGATGGTGACTTTCACCAGCTTCTGGCCGGTGAAGTATTCGCCCTTGCTGGTCTTGGCGACCACGACGATGTTCTGCGTGGTGGCGAGCCTGATGCGGGTCGAAGCTTGCGCCTTGCCTGACATGGCCGAGAAATGGAACGTGGCGACGCCCGGGTTTGGATTTCCCTCTGCCACCACCATCACTTCGCTCACATAGTTGTCGGGCGTCATCGGCGCGTCGACCGCGACCGACAACGGCACGGTGTTGCCGTTCTCGGCGATCTCGGGCAGTTCGATCGAGATCTTGCCCTGCGTTGCCGTCTTGCCGCCGGTAAATTTGGCGATCTGTTCCGCCGCTTCCTTGACCCCGGCCTGAGCGCGACCGCCCCAGCCGAGGAGGGTGAGCGCCGCACCGCCGGCACCCAGCACAAGCGTTGCGCGACGGGATAGCTGTCGCATTGTCATGAATCCTCCCCGACTATCGTTTTTTAGGGCGAAACCTGCCCCGCCCGAAAACAAACATAGCCGCGAGTTGCGGCCGGTTCAATTCATATTCACAAAAAAGAATATCAATCCGCAACCTCACCGCTGGGTCAACTGGGCAGCGCTTTGACGAAGTCGCGGAAGCTCTTGCTCTCATAGGCTTTTTCGCGGACGTAGCGGAACATGGCGAGGAAATCGTCGGGCCGCATATAGCCCGGCAGACGCGTCACCTCGCGTTTGGCGGGTTCCAGCGCTTTGAGCGGACCGGCCCGTTCCGGGAAAAACTGGAAGGTCGGCGTGAAGCGCACGCCATATTTCAGCGCCAGCGCTTTTTCCGACATTTCCTTGCCGTCGAAGTCGGTCACCTTACGCGAACCGATGATGTTGAGTTGCAGCACCTCGAAATTCGCCTTGATGTAGTCGGATATGTCGCCGCGCGCGAAATTGACGAAATGCGTCTCCTTGCAATAGGGGCAGCCCTTGAGTTCCCACATGATCGCGAAGCGCTTGCCTTCCTTGGCTGCTCCTTCGAGATCGTCGGCGAGTTCGAGGAAGCTCTCCAGGAACCAAGGCTCCTTGTAGAGCCCATCGTCGGTCAGCACCGGCTCGGCGCGCGCTGAGCCCAGCACCGCCAAAGATGCCGCGCCGATCAGCAGGTTTCGCCGCGTCGTCATGGGTTCAATTTCAATGCCGGTTTCGTAAACCACGTGAGCAAGGCGGCCTCGCCGCCCTGCCCCGCGCCGCTTATAGTCTCATCCGTATATATCCTCGCGTCAAAATCCGGTGAAGACCAATGCTGTCCTGCATTGCCCGCATCGCATGTCTCGCGCTCGCTTTGGTGGCGGGCCCGGCCAAGTCCGGCGATTTGGCCGGCGATCTCACCGATTTCAATGCCGCGGTGGAAAAGGCCGAATCTCATAACCGGGTGGCGATCGGCTATTTGCGCACCGGCAATCTCGATCTGGCGTTGCTCGAAATCGACCGCCTGCGCGAAGCCTGGGCCGTGTTTGAGCAACGTTTCGCCGGCAAACGGCCGGAGGTCTTCGATGGCGTAGCGCTGTATGGCATCATGTTCACTGGCGTGAACGCGCGCCTGGTCGCGGTCGATCTCATGATCAAAATGGGAAAACCGGACGCGGTGCGCCAATCGCTCGAGGCCATCCGTGGCGATCTCTACGACTTGCGCAAGGCCGCCGGCATCAAGGTCCTGGCCGACTGCGTGCGCGACGCCAATGGCGCCATGGACGCGTTGATGGTCTACGACGGCCGCACGCTCGACTGGACAAACGCCGAAACGCGCGATGGCGTCGCCAGCAAGGCCTCGACTTACGGCTCCGTGCTCGATCGCTGCGACGGCATGGCGGACGACGCCGTGCGCAAGGCGGGCGAATTCCGCCGCCTGGTCGACGGCGCCAAGGCCAGCCTGGCGCTGATCCCGAAAGCCATCGCCACACGCGACAGCGATCTATTGCATCGCGTCCTGATCGAGTTGCGCTCGTTCGATAATCTGCTGTCGTTCCGCTTCGGATAGCGCCCCCTGCATCGACATATTCTTGTTATGTGATATATTTTCGGACGATTAAACACTCGTTTTTTCGACCAGAGAATGAAGTTGTCGCACAAACCACGCATACAAGAATTTTTTTCTCGCACTGCGCTTTTTGGCGCAATGTTTGTCGCGTTGACGATGTCAGACGCGCGCGCGGCCGAACTGGTGATGTTCGAGCAAGCCGGTTGCGCCTGGTGCGAAGCCTTCGATCGCGAGATCGCGCCGATCTACGGCAAGACCGAAGAAGGCCGGCGCGCGCCGTTGCGGCGCGTGGATATCGCGCAGAATCTGCCGCCGGATCTGGCATATCTTGAGGTGGAACGGCTGACGCCGTTGTTCGTGCTGGTCGACCGCGGCCACGAAATCGGCCGCATCCGCGGTTATCCCGGCGAGGATCACTTCTGGGGCCTGCTCGGCGTGTTAATGAAAAAGTTAGACGCATCCGGAGCGGGTGAGGAACGCGCGCAGTTGCTTGAAAAAACATTGCGCGCGACCGACTGATCGTCTGTAGTCTTGCGTCGCGCGGCCGTGATCGAAGGTGGCTCCCATGGAATTGCAGCGTCAGGAAACCCGCAGCCGTCCGCACGAACTCGAACGCATGATCGATAACGCCAAACGCGCCAGCAATTTCCTCAAGGCACTCGCCCACGAAAGCCGACTTATCATCCTTTGCATTCTCGCCGAAGGCGAGAAATCCGTGAGCGAACTGGAGCACGAGCTCGACCTGCGCCAGCCGACGGTGTCGCAGCAGCTGGCGCGGTTGCGCGCGGACGGATTGGTGTCGACGCGGCGCGACGGCAAGGTCATCTATTACAGTCTCGCCAGCGACGAAGC
>DAIMKK010000238.1:0-5081 GCA_036721745.1 Pseudolabrys sp.
TACCGGCCTATGTGCTGACGGTGCTGCTGACCTTGTGGGAGCGAGTCGTCATCACCGTTATTCTGTTTGGTGCGGGCGCCGCGTTGGCAATTCCCGCGATGCGCGGATTCCGATCGGCCGGTACCCATGTGGAGCCGTGGAAATCGGCCACCGCGCTAGTGACCGGCGGCATCTTCGCCCGGCTGCGCAATCCTATGTATGTCGGCCTGACTTTGCTTCTCACCGGGCTATCCATTCTGCTGGCGTCAGACTGGATGCTGGTGATGACGATATTTTTTGTGCCGGTGATCCATTTCGGCGTGGTCAAGCGCGAGGAGTGCTATCTCGAGGCGAAATTCGGCGACGCCTACCGGCAATACAAGGCGCGTGTGCCGCGTTACGGCATCCCGACCTGAGTTGAGCAAAATATCCAAGCCTTTCCGGCAATCGTCCATTTGCGCCATGCGGGCGTTGCTTCTATAGGACGTTCGATCGTCGCCGGGAACCCAACGCATGCGCACGCAGGTCGGCATTATCGGAGCGGGGCCGGCCGGGCTGATGCTGGCGCGGCTGCTGCACCTCGCCGGCATCGAGTCCATCATCATCGAGAATCGCAGCCGCGATTACATCGAGAACCGCATCCGCGCCGGATTGATCGAGCACTGGGCCACCGAACTGCTGAGCGAGGTCGGCGTCGGCGAGCGCATGAAGCGCGAAGGCATCCAGCACTGGGGCATCAATATCGGCATCAATGGCGATCTGCACCGCATCGACTTCAAGGCGCTGGTGGGCAAGCAGGTCACCATCTACGGCCAGCAGGAAGTGGTGAAGGATCTGGTGGCGCGCCGGCTCGACGACGGCGGGCCGCTGTTGTTCGAGGTCGACGGCGTCAGCGTCCATGACCTGACGTCGAAACCGAAAATCCGCTTCACGCACGAGGGCAAGGCGCAGGAGATCGCGTGCGACTTCATCGCCGGCTGCGACGGTTTCCACGGCATCTGCCGGCCGAGCTTTCCCGACGGCGTGCTCAACGTGTTCGAGCGCGACTATCCATTCGGCTGGCTCGGCATCTTATCGGAATCGCCGCCGCCCGATCACGAACTGATCTACTCTTACACCGACCGCGGCTTTGCGCTCTACACCATGCGCTCGCCGTCGATCTCGCGGCTCTATTTGCAATGCGATCACGACGAGGATATCGAGAACTGGCCCGATGCGCGCATCTGGGACGAACTGCACAAGCGGCTGGGCGGCGCGCGCAAGCTCGCGGAAGGCAAGATGCTGCAAAAGGGCATCACGCCGATGCGCAGCTTCGTGGTCGAGCCCATGCAACACGGCCGCCTGTTCCTGGCCGGCGACAGCGCGCATATCGTGCCGCCGACCGGCGCCAAGGGCATGAATCTAGCCTTTGCCGACGTGGTGTTTCTGTCGCGCGCGCTCGATGCGTTCTACAAGAGCAAGCGCGATAACCTGCTGGAGAATTATTCGGCGACTTGCCTGCGGCGGGTGTGGAAGGCGCAGCGCTTCTCATGGTGGATGACGCAGATCCTGCATCGCTTCCCCAATGAATCCTCGTTCGATCGCCGCCGTCAGCTTTCCGATCTCGATTACATCATCAGCTCGGACGCCGCCTCGAAGTCGCTCGCCGAGCAATATGTCGGATTGCCGTTGGATTAATCCTTCAGCACTGCGCGCAGCGGGCGATTGAGCAGCGCTATCATCAGCCCGGCCGCTGCGGAAATAACCGCCAGCATCAGGAAGAAATGGTCCTTGCTCATGCTGGACCAAAACGTGCCGAGGTAGCCGGCGAGAAATCCGCCAACGAAGCTGGTGGCGAGCCATACGCCCATCATCATCGAGAGCAGGCTCGCCGGCGCGACCTTGGTGACCAGCGACAGGCTGGTCGGCGACAGATAAAGCTCGCCAATGGTGAGAACGAAGAAATAACCGAACAGCCAGAGCCAGCTTGCCGGCGCGCCGGCGGATAAGCGCGCCGCGACGACTAGGATCAGATAAGCAGCTGCGGCGAGAAAACAGCCGATCGCCATCTTGGCGACCGTCGACGGCTCTTGCGCGCCTTGCCGCCGCCACAGCGTTACGATGAAGGGCGTGAAGGCGAAGATCATGAACGGGTTAAGAGCCTGGAACCAAGTCACCGGAATATCCCAGCCCAACAGGCGCCGGTCGGTGTATTCGCTCGCCCACAGCACGATGGTGTTGCCCTGCTGCTCATAGATTCCCCAGAACAGGCTGACCGGTACGAACAGCAGTAGCAGCGCGATAATCCCTTGCCAGGCGGTGCGGTCGAGCGGCGCCTGGGGTATAGCGCGTTTGGCGAAACTTTCTTTCGGCAATGCCGGTGTGGCGAGGAGATAGATGACGAGCCCGGTGGTCATGCCGACCCCGGCGGCGGCGAAACCGTAATGCCAGCCGAGTTCCTCGCCGAGCGTGCCGCACACCAGCGGCGCGAGGAAGGCGCCGAGATTGATGCCGACATAGAAGATCGAGAAGGCGCGGTCGCGGCGGTGGTCGCCGGGCGCGTAGAGCGCGCCGACCTGGGTCGAGATGTTTGGCTTGAAGGCGCCGTTGCCGAGGATGAGAAAGCCGAGCGCGAACAGGAATAAATGCTCGAAAGCCATCATGAAATGGCCGATCGCCATCAGCGCGGCGCCAAGGATGACCGTGCGGCGCGCTCCGAGCACGCGGTCGGCCAGCAAGCCGCCGAAGATCGGCGTCAGATAAACGAGGCCGGTATAAAAGCCGTAGATCTGCGAGGCGAGCGGTTGCGGGGCGAGGGGGCCGAATACGAATTCTAAGGCGTGCCGGAAGGCTGCGAGGCCGAGCACCTGGTCGGCGCGCTGCGGGTCGAGCAGATATTTGACCATGTAGAGCACGAGCAGCGCGCGCATCCCGTAATAGGAGAAGCGCTCCCACATCTCGGTCGCGAACAAATAGGTCAGCGCCCGCGGATGGCCAAAGCGGTCGCCGCGCGCTTGCGGATTACCTGCAATGTCAGGGGCGGCTGCGGTCATCCTGGCTCGGCGGGTCGTTGCGAGGGCGACGATAGCACATCGCTGCGAGGACATTTCCCAATGGCGGCGGCCGGTGTAGGCTTTGGCTGACACGTTCCAGCAGAGAACGAGGGGAGGAATTAAGATGAGGATTCGCAGCCTTTTTGCTTGCCTGTTGATGGCACTCGTTTTGGCCAGTGCAGGCGAAGCGCGCGCGCAAGACGCCTATCCCAGCCGCGTCATCCGCTTCATTGTTGGGTTTGCCGCCGGCGGCGGCAACGATCTGTTCGCGCGCCTGGTGGTGAATAAGTTCCAGGAGAACACCGGCGCCACGACGATCGTCGAAAACAAGCCGGGCGCCGGCGGGCGGATTTCCTCCGAATACGTGTCGCATCAGGCGCCCGACGGCTACACCGTATTGGTCGCCGCCACCGGACAAATGGCGATCGCCGCCGCTATCTATCCCAATCTCACCTATCATCCGACCAAGAGTTTCATCGCGCTCAACATGATCGCCTCGTTTCCGCTGGTGCTGGTGGTGCCGGCCAATCATCCGGCCAAGAGCGTGAAGGAACTGGTGGCTTGGGCAAAGGCCAATCCCGATAAGTCGAATTACGGCACGTCAGCACCGCCCTTCACCATCGCCAGCGAGCTCTTAAAACTCAAGACCGGCATGCCTGGCGTGGCGATCCCGTTCAAGGGCACCAATGAGTCGAATCTGTGCGTGGTCAGCGAACAATGCTTGTTCACCATTTCCGACGGAGGACCCGCGGTTCCGCTGGTGAAAGGCGGCAAGACCCGCGCGCTGGCGGTCACCGGCGCCGAGCGCTCGCCTGAACTACCCGATGTGCCGAGCATGGCCGAGGCCGGCTATCCGGATATCAATACCCACCTGTGGAGCGGTTTCTTCGTGCCGGCCGGCACGCCGGCTCCGATTGTCGACAAGCTCACCAAGGAACTCGGCCGCGCGCTCGCCAATCCGCACGTGCAGGATGGTCTGAGGAAAATGGCTGTGACGCCGGGCGGGCCGACTGGCGCCGCGTTCGCGAAAGTGATCGATGCCGATATCAAGACCTTCGGCGACGTGGTGAAAGCGGCGAACCTTTCGTTCAAGTAACAAAAACGTCACACCGCAAATTTTGGTGCGGCGATTTTGCTCGCGATGATTGCCGCCGCGCGGCGCGCTGCTATTCTTGCGCCGGTGTTTTTTATGAGTCGGTGGAGTGGCGACGTGATGCGGATTGTGGCGGTGCTAGTGCTCGCGGGCGTGACGTCCGCCTCCGCCGCACCGGTCGATATGCTGTTCCAGCAGTTCGGGCTGTTCGGAACCTGGGCGACCGATTGCCGGCAGGCGGCCTCGCCCGCCAATCCACACGTCATCATCACGACGCCGAGCCCGGGACTGGTGCTGGAAAACCACGACCTCGGCCCCAGTTATTCGGTCAACCACTACAGGATGCTGTCGGCGGAGCGGCTTTCCGCGGAGCAGTTGTCGGTGGTGGTGGTTTTCCAGCCCGGCACCGACGACGAGGAACGCCAGAAGCTGGTGTTCCTTGTTCGCAAGGGCACGCGTCGCACCATGCTCAATGAATCAGAGGGCGGGATGGTGCGCGTCAAGGACGGCGTTGTGGTCGGGCGCGGCAGCAACACCCCGGAGCTGAATAAGTGCGAGTAATTCGTTTTATCGTCCCGGCCAAGCGACACCGGACCGATACTCCGCAGCCGATCGATAGGTCATGGCGTATGGGTCCCCGCCTTCGCGGGGACGACGCCGTGGGATTAGCCAACGCTCCGCCACCCGTATTCTTGGCGGCGCCGGGTACGCCGTAGTCCCCTTCCGCCCCCTCGAAAAAATGAGGGTATGGCGCGCCAAGCGGCGCGTCATTCAGTCTTAAGTCACGCACCGTTGCCGATGCGTGGCGCCTCTCGGCGCGCCATGGCGGCGTCTTTGCGGCGCCGGGCCGCGCTTCCGGCGACCACATCGCCCCGCCTTCGGCCCTCCGGCACGGCTCCTTTTGGGCAGCCACGCCATCGCACCTCGGGCGGGCCGAGCGGCCCGGCCGTCAGCGAGCTCCTCGCGGCAGGTCATAG
>DAIMKK010000239.1:0-5022 GCA_036721745.1 Pseudolabrys sp.
CGAAGGCCGGTGATTGTGCGGCGAGTAAGGGCCCGACGAAGGCGATGCTGGCAGTCACGCCGAATGTGCCAGCCAACCACGCGCGGCGGCTCAATTGGTGCGCCGAAGTTCCAAGCCGGGAGAATCGCGGCATCCCGCATTGTAGACATGCCACCTGCGCAAACAATCGGGCGCGTCACTCGTCTTCTTTATGCCGGCGTCTGTGCCGGATGCGGTGGCGGCGTTTGTGCGGCTTGGCGCGTTCGGCGGATTTCTCTGCCACTTTGGCCGGGGGCGTTGGCGTGGCCGCGGGTGTTGCCGCCGACGCAGTCGCGGAAACTTCCGGCGTCGTCGTCGGGTGCAGGATCACCGGCAGCTTGATGGGAACCGGCGGTGCCGGAGCGCCCGGTTTGATCTCGGTGCCGCGGCCGCCGATCAGCCGCTCATAGGCGGCGACCAGCGTCATGTAAGGATTGATCCAGACCCAGCCGATACTCGTGAACACCTGAATGTTGAAATGAATGTGGTACGACGTGCCGTTTTCGTGGTCGCCCCAGGTCGCGACCTTGCCAATGATCTCGCCTTCGCTCACCTGCCGGCCGTTGAGCAGGCCTTCGGCATCCATAATTTTCGGGTTCAAGTGCAGATAGCGGAAACGGACGTGCTCGTTTTCGCTATTGACCACGATATAGGCGGAGAGATTTCCCGGCAGGCGCCGGAAGATGCCATCATGCGCGGCTGCGACGAGATCCTGATAGGGCAGGCAGCGGTCGGCCTCGGCATTGTTGAGCGTGCATTTTGATGGGCGAATGTCCTCGCCTTGGTGACCGTAACCGCCGGGGCACTGGCCGACCAGAAAGTCGCGTTGTTCGCAGAAATTATCGCGCCACGGATAGGTGAAATTCACCGGCGCCGATTCATCGAATACCAGCAGCAGCCCGTTGACCTTGCAACGGTACGGCGCACCCTTCGCGCCCATGCGCCCGATCCTCCCGGTGCGGTAGCAATCGCCCCAAGGCATGAACGATTGCGATTTCACGTAAGCCGGCGCGAAGGCGATCGGAAACCGCATGCGGGCATAGACGTGGTAATCCGCGCGGCCGGGCATTTTTCTCCAGCCGGTGTTCTCGATCAGATCGCCCGGGCTGTAGAAAGTAAAATCGGATTTTCCCTGCGGCCGGCTGAGGTCGGTTTTCGGTTCCGGCAGTTTCGCCGGCGAGCCGCCGGTGGTGCGCAATCGGCGCAGAAAGGCCGCTGCAATCGGATCGGCTTCCTTGCACCCCAAGTGCCTCGACGAAGGGTGCATGTCGTAGCATTGAACGGAGAGCACGTAAGGTACGCCGAAGCGCTGGAACGCATAGCGCACATGCGCTTCGCTCAAAATGCGCCGGATGCCGGGAAATGCTTCGATCAGTTCCTTCGGCGGCGGCTCTTCTTTTTCAATGTTATTGGGCCCGTCAAGCGCGTAGACGAAGGCCGCGCCGGTGATCTCGGCCACAATCGGCCTGCTAAAATGGGTGTCAAAACCGCTGGCGACGAAGGTAGCGTCGTAGCCGGCAGGTCCAGGCAGAAAGAATTTCGTCGGATGGAATGAACCAAAATATTTGTCCGATGTTTCGGCCTCCGGCTTGCCGTCGGCGACATCCTTTCGGAACATGTCGATGTCGAACGGCAGCAGCACCGGAACCGTGCTCTTGGCGATGCCGGCAAATCGCTTATCGGTGACGGCGTTGAGGCGGGCGAAAGCCTCGGCCGGCGGTTCTGTCGCGTGGCCGGTCAAACTTGCCGCCGCCGCGTCCCAATCGACGTCGCTCAGCGTGATGACGGGGCTTTCCATCTCGGCCGCGATCAGCGGCCCGCCGACGAGCAACGCCAGGCTTACAAGAACGGCACGTTTCAACAGTGAACCCTCGCACGCCCCCGCAGCCCAGGGTCTAAAACGCGTCTGCCGGGAGAGTTAAGTGCATCGGACTTGCGCTTACAAGCCTTGGGCCTTGGTGTAGGGTGCGGCCCGTGGTTGCAGGACCGCGAGGCGAGATAATCGGAGACAAAGCGCGACATGACGGTCAATGAAGCGAGCAGGATGGGGGCCGCGGGCGCCGACCGCGCGCCGGAGATCATCGAGAGCGGTGGCACAGCGCGGCTGCATCTGACGCTGGCCACTACCGACTACGACCACGTGCGCGACCTCACGAACGGCGTAGTGCGCGCCGAGGGTGCCGTGCTCACCGGTATTGTCCTTCCGGTGGAGGAAGTCTTCTTCAGGTTCATCAAAAATCGAGAATGGGACGTTTCCGAAATGTCGTTCGGGAAGTTCATCGGTTATGCGTCGCAGGGAAATTCGCCGTTCATCGGAATTCCGGTGTTCCCCTCGCGCGTGTTTCGCCATTCGGCATTCTATGTGCGCGCCGATCGGGGCATCAACACGCCGAAGGATCTCGAGGGAAAATCCGTCGGCATTCCGGAATGGGCGCAGACCGCGGGGATTTATGCGCGCGGCTTTTTGGCCGAGACGGCGGGCGTCGATCTCAGCAAAATCAAATGGGTGCAGGCCGGCATGAACGAGGCCGGGCGCGAGGAGAAGGTCGAGTTCACGCTACCGAAGGGCATTCAATATGCGCAGCGGCGCGACTCGAGTCTCAGCGCCATGCTGCTGTCGGGCGAGCTCGATGCGGCGATCTCGGCACGCGTGCCCGATGCTTTCAACCGCGGCGGCGGAAAAATCGCGCGGCTCTATCCCGATTACCGCACTGAGGAGAAGCAATATTACGACGCGACCGGCATTTTCCCGATCATGCACGTAATCGCCATGCGCCGCGCGGTGTTCGAGCGATATCCTTGGGTGGCGATGAATCTGTTCAAGGCATTCGAGCAGGCCAAGGAGCGCAGCCTCGAGCGTATCGAGGATTTGACGGCGTCGCGCATTCCGGTGCCGTGGGCATCCGCGATTGCTGGCGAATGGAGCAAAAGTTTCGGCGCCGACCCGTTTCCATACGGTCTGGAAGCTAACCGCAAGACGCTCGATGCGTTCTGCCGCTTCTCCCACGACCAGGGCGTGACCGCGAAGCGGCTGACGCCGGACGATCTGTTTCCGAAGGAAGTGCGGGCGAGCGTGAGGGTGTAATCGCGAAACGGAGGATGACAATGAATCGGCGTGGCGTTTTCGGCTTGTCGATACTCGCGCTTTCAGGGTTTATCCTGCTGCTGGACGTCGCGCTTGCGCAGCAACGATCGCTGAAGGAGCAACTGGTCGGAACCTGGGCCTACGTGTTCTCGAATGCCAAGTTGCCGGATGGCAGTCCAATGTGGGGCGCAAGTCCCAAGGGCCTCTTTATTATCACCGCCGACGGTCACTTTTCCTGGCAGGTGTTTCGTTCGGACCGCCCAAATTTTGCCAATCGCCTGACAGCGTCGCCGGACGAAGCAAAAGCGACGATGCAGGGGAGCCTCGCTTATTTCGGCACCTATTCGGTCAACGAAGCTGACAAGACCATCGTCTTTAAGACCGGAGGCAGCACGTTTCCGCATTCGGAAGGCGAGACAATCAAGCGCGTTATTACCACACTGACGGCCAATGACTTGATTTACACCAATCCCGCCACCACGACCGGCGCGCGGATCGAGGCGGTCTGGAAACGGCTCAAGTAACGATCATTCCTTCGCCCGTTCGACATAGGCGCCGTCGGCGGTCATCACCACCACGCGGGTGCCGGGCACGATGTGGGTCGGCACCATGGTGCGCACGCCGTTCGACAGGATCGCCGGCTTGAACGAACCGGACGCGGTCTGCCCCTTCATGGCCGGCTCGGTCTCGGTGATTTCGAGCGTGACCTTTTGCGGAATCTCGAGCGAGATCGCGATCCCCTCGTGGATGGCAAGCTGGACTTTCATGCCTTCCTGCAGATAGGCGGCCATGTCGCCAACGATGTCGGCTTGCAGGGCAACCTGGTCGTAAGTCTGGTCGTTCATGAAATGGAAGCCGTCGCCGTCCTGGTAGAGGTAGGAATATTCCACTTCCTCGACATGGGCGCGCTCGACCCCATCGGTGGTCTTGTAACGCATCTGGGTCTTCACGCCGTCGGAAATCCGGCGCATATCGACCTGGGTGGTGGGAGTGCCCTTGCCGGGATGAAAACTTTCCGCGTTGAGGACAACAAAAAGCTTGCCGTCGATATCGACGATGTTGCCTTTACGGAGCTGGCTAGCAATGACCTTCACGTTTAGCTTCCTTGAGTTTAGGGCGGCGCGGGACCGCAGTTTCGGGCCGCACCATAGCGATCTTATCGCCCGGCGCCAGTCTTTCTCATGTTCGATTTTTGCCCGGTTCCGTTGAGGTAAATGTGCGACAGAGCACGCCGTTTTGGCTCCCCGGCGCGCATGCAGGCCGCCGGCCTTTCCTGCGAGCGCGGGGCCGGATTACCACCGTTTTGCGGGCCTGGTTTGCCGCTCGCGATTTCGTCGAGGTGGAAACCGCGGCCTTGGCTGTTTCGCCCGGCAACGAGACCCATTTGCATGCCTTTGCCACCGAGCTGATCGGTCCCGGCGGGGAGCGGCGGCCGCTCTACTTGCGGACCTCGCCGGAATTCGCCTGCAAGAAGCTGCTGGCGGCGGGTGAGACGCGCATTTTCGAACTCGCGCGCGCGTTCCGCAATCGCGAGCGCGGCGCGCTGCATCACCCCGAATTCACCATGCTGGAATGGTATCGGGCGAACGAGCCCTATGAGATGCTGATGGACGATTGCGCGGCGCTGATGGCGGAGGCGGCGCGCGCCGCCGGCGCCATACAGTTCACGTTCCGCGACAAGACCATCGACCCTTACGCCGCGCCAGAGCGGGTGACGGTAGCGGAGGCTTTCGACCGTTATGCCGGGATCGATTTGCTGGCGACGGTCGCAAACGGGGAGGGCGATCGCACGAAGCTCGCCGCCGCAGCGGCCAAAGCCGGCGTCGCGATCGCGGCGGACGATACTTGGGGTGACATCTTTAGCCGTATCCTGGCCGAGCGGGTCGATCCTCATCTCGGCGTTGGACGGGCCACGATAC
>DAIMKK010000240.1:0-5013 GCA_036721745.1 Pseudolabrys sp.
GCCCGCGCCGATGCATTTATGCGAGGATTTACGAATTCGCCATAGACAGCCGTCGGCGCTTTACGTTTGGGGGGCTTCCGGGACACGGGTTTTCCTGGCCATCCATATCAATGGTGCCAGTATAAGCAAATTCCGCTATATGGAACAATGTTCCGACGGCTAAGATTGAATCCTCAACGCCGCCATAACAAATAGAAGGAACAGGAGTCCACCGAACGCGCGCCTCACGATGACACCGTCACTTGCTCGGATTATTGGTGGCTGCATTAGCTGGATCGGGCACGCACTCGGGCTAGGTGTTACTATTACGAGATGAACATCCCGAATAAAAAAGCGAGCTCTAACCGCAACGAAACGCTCAGTATCAATTATGTCGGCTAGCGCCTTTGCTGTATCCGCGCGACGCCGTTAGTCATGTCGCAAGCGCCGCGGTCGTCTGCGGAACGATCTCACCCCTCTCCACCTGGATCGATCCTTCAAGTCGCGAGGCGATTACAGTCGCGACCATGTCGTTCATCACGTTGAGAGTCGTATTTGCCATGTCCAGGATGTGGTAGATGCCGCCAATTAGGACTGCAATCTCGATTGGCAACCCAAATGCTTTGACAAACACGAGGCCCACGACGAGTCCGCCGCCCGGCACCCCACCGGAGCCGGTCGCGAGAAGGAGTCCGGTGAGTACAATGACGATGATCGTACCGAGTTCGAGCACCTGACCTTGCGACTGCGCTGCGAATAGAAGAATGCCCGCTAAAAAAATCCCCGTGCCGTCTTTGGTAAACTGTACACCGAAGGGTAACGTGAAACCGCAAACGCTGCGCGGAATGTGTAGCTTCTCCTCAGCAATCTGAAGGGCTTGCGCCAAGCTTGCCAGACTGCTTGTCGTGCCCGCCGTGGTCAAATACAGCGGGTATGTTCGTTTCAGGAAGAACAGCGGCGAGACGCGTGCGACCGCATACAACAAAATCATGATCACGCCGAACATCACCAATTCGGACAGATAAATCGCACCAATGAACTTCAACAATGGGCCGGCAATCTTCGAACCGTATACGCCGACGCTGTAAGCCGTCAGCACCCCAAGGCCGATGGGCGCGAACGCGATGATGATGGCGACTAGTCGGATGAATAGGGCTCGTCCGGTCTCGAAGAACGCGGCAACACGTTCTCGGTCGCGTTCTCCAAGAAAAAGAGTCGCAATGCCGAGAAAGACACCAAAAACCACGATTTGCGTAACATTTCCGGTCGCAAAAGCTTTTGCTATGTTGTCAGGGAAGATGTCGATGATCACGGCAGAGAGCGAAGGCATGTGGCCGATTTCGCCTTTGACCGCTCCCGTCAGATGGAATCCATCCCCCGGTTGGACCAAGTTCATGACGACGATTGCGATGGCGAAAGCGATCACACTCGTCACAATATAATAGACGAGAATTCTTGCCGTGAGCCGTCCGACGAAGCCCGCTTCCTTGATCGTCGTCAATCCGGACATTAGCGTAAAGAAAATCAGCGGAATCGCTGCCATGATAAGCAAGCGAATGAAGATATCGCCGACCGGCTTCAGCTCTCCCGCCGCCGGCCCCATCCAGAAGCCGACGATCGCCCCTACCGCCATGCCAATGAAGATCTGCGTTCCGATTGAACGCCGGCGGTACCATTCCCATGCGGTTTTCATCGATCTATCCTTCCATCTAGGGCCTCGATGAACCGGTCGATCTCATCGAACGTATTGTAAAGGCCAAGAGAGATTCGGATCGAGCCGCGGCGGCCTGAGACGATGATGCCCCTGTCGGCGAAGTACTCGACCCATCCTTCCCCAGGTAAATTGAAGACGCAGATCGTCGAGCGGCGCTCCGGGTCACTGGGACCCATTCGCTCGATCTGACGCTCCGCGAGCTTGTCGGTGAGGTATTTGCCAAGGGCGAGAACGTGGCGTTCGATGTTCTTGATGCCGACACCCAGGATGAGGTCGAGTGCCGAGTTCATCGCGTGAATTCCGGAATAGTTGAAATTGCCGATCTCGAACCGGCGCGCATCGTCCCGCAGCGCGACGTCGGTTTCCAGGACAATATGATCGTCCGCCAGACTCACCATGCTCGCGCGGGCGGCATAGGCTGGGGGCAGCCCGGATATGAGATCTTTGCGGCAGAAGAAAAGGCCTATCCCATGCGGTGATAGCAGCCCCTTGTGGCCACTCGCCGCCCACATCGCAACGCCAAGCTTGTGCAGATTAACATCAAGCAGCCCCACCGCTTGAACGCCATCGACGACAAGATAGGCGCCCATCTCGCGACACATCGTGGAGATGCTCTCAAGATCATTCCGCTGTCCCGGGTGGAAGGCAACGTCGGCGACGGCTATCACGCGTGTCCGCTCGTCTACAAACGGCTTAAGGAGAGCGGCGTCGACCCATCCCTTGGTCTCGGGTATCAATCGAACCTCCACGCCGCGATGCCGCAGGTTCAGCCACGGAAAGACGTTGTTCGGATGCTCGTGTGCGGGGACGACGACGTTGTCGCCCGGCCGCCAATTGATCGCATTGGCGGCGATATTCAATCCCTCTGACGTGTTCTTAACGAACGCGATCTCGCCAAAGTCGCAGCCCAGGAGGGTCGCAGCCTTCCGCCGCGCCGACTCAATCTCCGCCAGCCATGCACTCTTGTCGCCGCCGCGTTGCTGAATGGTAGAAAAATATGTGGATAGCGTCTTCGTCACACATTCGGGCGGCGAGTTCATGTTTGCGATATCGAAGTAAATACGATTCTTCGTGATCGGAAACTGCTCGCGAGCCAGCTTCAGGGCATCAACAGTTAAGGCCATTGCTATATTACCTCTGCGCCGTCCGCGACGCGGTTCATGGATGTCGGAAAGAGCGACGCGTATTTGAGGCCGCTGCCGGTATTGATGACAGCCACGCTCTCGTCGCCTCGAATCTGGCCGCTCTCGATCAGCTTGCGAAGGGCCACGATCGTAGTCCCCGCCTCCGGGCAGAGGAACACGCCATCGGTCGCCATCACGTCTCGCACGGCCGCGAGCGCGTCTTCGCTGGAAACTGCAATCGCCGCTCCGTTCGTTTCGCACAAAATCTTCAGGATGAGAAAGTCTGCCAGAGGCTTGGGTGCGCGGAGGCCGCCTGGCAGCGTCGAAATCTCTGCCCACGGCCTGCAGTCGGCCCGCTTTGCTTGGAAGGCTTCAACGATAGGCGCACAGCCATCGTATTGTGCGACGACGAATCGCGGCAGTGATCCCTTCACCCAACCCAACTCAAGCAACTCTTTGAAAGCTTTCCAGATGCCGACAAGTCCGACGCCGCCGCCAATCGGATAGACGACGACATCAGGCATTCGCCATCCGAGCTGCTCTGCAAGCTCGAGCCCCATGGTCTTCTTTCCTTCGACGCGATACGGTTCTTGAAAGGTGTTCGCGCAGAAGGCCTGGTGCGACGCTGCGAACGCCTTGGCGAGGCGACCGCCGCGTGAGTTGTGCCCTCCGAATGTGTATAGCTTCTGTCCCGTGAGTATCGTCTCGACTAGCGCTGGAGTAGGCGTGTCGTCCGGAAGAATGATGGTCGCCTCGATTCCGGCTCTCTTGCAATACACAGCCCATGCATCGCCGGCATTGCCCGAGCTCGAGACGACGACACGGCGAACGCCGAGTTCCCGAAGCCGCGTCACACTTACAGCAGCGCCGCGTGCTTTGAAGGTTCCAGTGGGGTTTCGGCTTTCGTCCTTCACCCATAGCTGGCGTAGTCCAAGACGGGTGCCCCATTGCAAAGGAATGAGAGGTGTAAATCCCTCGCCGAGCGTGATGGCTTGTTCGACGTCTTGCACCGGCAGAAGCTCGCTATATCGCCACAATGTTGCGGGCCGGTCGACAAGGTTTTCCCGTTGAAGATCCCGCTTCAGATCGTCAGTCCGGTATCGACACAAAAGGAGGCCGCCGCAGTCGCACGTGCCACGCAATTCGTGAGGCGAATACGTTCGGTCGCATTTCGCGCACTCAAGATGAGACAGCCAGAATTCGACAAGCGCTGTCATAGGCAAAGCCTCAGTCCCTTCGCTTTTTTTCCGCGCGGAACGAGCACTATTGCATTGACGATGCTAAGGAACAATCCAACGATAACCCTATATCGCGCCGGTGTGGCCATGGCGGCAGGCCTTGGAGCAATTGCGTCGGGCTACCAAGTCGGTCTCATCGCTGCTGCCGCCGTCTCGATTGCCGGCGCTCTGGTGATGGCGTTCCTACTGCCGCCGGCGCCGGTCAAGCGCGCCACCCGCGCGTGATGCCGGCACTTCCATTTCCGCGCCGCGATACCTACATCCAGCACCGTCCCGGAAAACCCAGGAACTCCCATGCTCGATTTCGCATCGTCTTCCGATGTCGAAGATGCGGGGCTGGCCGCGGCGCCGTCCGCGTCCGACACCGAAATCCTCGACGCCTATTCCCACGCGGTGACCTCCGTGGCCGACACGGTCGGCCCGGCGGTGGTGCGGGTGCCCCGACTTTTGTTGGCCATGTGGAATTACCAACCTCGTCGGCCGGGCCAAGCACCGCTCCTCCGCCGGTTTCGCAAACCAAGTCCCCCGCTAGCTCGGCCCGGGAAGTGGCGGTCGTGAACCATTATCGCGTGGCGGCCTCTGAAATCAGAATACGGCACTCCGCACAAGAAAAAAATTGGGGTGACAACCTCATTCCGGCGGCGCAGGTCGTCCCGCCGTACTCCCAATTGAGGCACGTGCGATTGCCACCGGCGCGTCTAGGCGAGGATTGCCTGTGGGATGTGGGAGCCATCTTCGACAACGAAGCCCAGGAAATCATAACCGCCGATATCTGCAAGAATCCGAACGTGACCCTTACGGGGCGGCCGCCCGGCGCATTGCTTGGCACGCAGATCCAAACATTATGATACAATTTGATTTATCGCCCAATTTTGGAACATTCACGCAAGAGGCAAGCGGCTCTAGTAGCCCATCGGACGCCTGCCTTGCATTCAAAAGCGGATTGTCGCTCGGCGCA
>DAIMKK010000241.1:0-5003 GCA_036721745.1 Pseudolabrys sp.
CGGCGATGGCAAAGGCGGTCGGGCGGTCGCCGCTTTGGGTCGAGACCGCCAGATCGTAGCCGCGGAACAGCCGCGCTCCCAAGGCGAGCGTCTGCGCCGCCGAGGGCTGCGGGGGAATGGTCACGATGTCATCGAGATCGGGATTGCCCGCAAGAATGCCCGTAGTGTTGGCGAAAACCAGCGCATCGATGGTGGCCTCCGGCCACGCGCGCCGCAGACTGCGGATCAGCGGCGTAGTGAGCAGCACATCGCCGATGCGGCGCAGGGTGACCACCAAGACGCGCGGGCGCTCCGGCAGCTTGATGCGCTCGACGGAGGTCATGGTGCGGCGCCGGCCGATTTCTCCGCCGCGCGTTTTTTCAGCGTCATGCCGCCGGCGATGCCGACCCCCAGCACATAGACCCAGCCTTGATCGAAATCGAACAGATGCGAGTTGAATAGCGAGCCGACAATATTCTGCACAACGATGACGAGACCGACCCATTCCACAAGTCCGCTGCCGTGGAACAGCAGCAGGTGTGCGATCCACATCGCCCACAGCACGGCTGCGCCGACAAGGCCGATTTGGATCGCGACTGCCAAAGTCTGGTTGTGCGGGTTGTTGGATAGCCATTCGGCTGGTCCGGTCTTCTCCCGAACCGCACGCTCGAATAAACCGCCGATCGTACCCGTGCCGTGTCCGATGATCGGCGCTTGCCGGATGAATGCAAGCGAGGTCAGGTAAAATGACACGCGCTGGCCCGATGACGTCAGGACTTTATTAGCTTCGTATTCCTCATAGCCGGTCCAGAGCTCGGTGGTGCGGTAGCGCAAATAGGGCGACGAGAACCAGCCGATAACGCCGACCCCAATTACGCAGGCAAACAAAATGCCCATTCCCTTCGCGCTCAATTTTTTTGCTGCGAATAAGACCAGCAGCACCGGAATGATCACAAGCGCGGTGCGTCCGGTAGCGATGAAAAACATATTGGCCAGCATACCCAACATCACTGCAACCAGGCCGACGACCCACCACCACCGCCGACGCTCGATGCATTCGACTGCCACAAACAGCAGCCCAAAGATGCATGTGACGAACTCGCCGCTCTGCGTCGCCGCGTTCTTGACCAGCACGGCGTCAAACTTTGTCGGGTTATGGATGGCGCTGGAGATTATCAGTAGAACGACGCAGGAGACGACGTAAGCGGTCAATACCCACCAACCGCGCTCCGATCGGCGGAATTGCACTAGCAGCAGCGGAATCACCAGCAGGCGGAAAAACGATGTAACCCCGCCCCATCGCTCGTGCCACGTGACATCGGCCCAGGTCATGCCGAGCACGCCGAGTGCAACTAGCAACACCGGCAATCCGCCCGCCGGCGTCAGAAACTCGCGGCGGAGGGCAGCCCAATCAAGGGTTGGTATGAGCGCGAGCAGCAGCAGCACCAACAGCACGCCTGTGGCCGATGTCGACCAAGGCAGGGCGACCGCCGTGGCGACCGCCAACCAATCTACCGCTTCGGCAAGCCGTGCTTGGTCAATCGGGCGCATCATCGAAGTCACCGCCATGGCTTAGCCCACTACTACGTCGGCCGGCGCCGCCTGGATCGCCGAGAGTCCGCGCCGCGCGCGGATCCGGTCACCGGCAAGACTATCCGAAAGCTTGCGTTCATTCTCCGCCAGCCGGCCACGTTCGGCCTCGGCATGCCACAGATGGACCACGCCGGTGGCGCACGTGCCGTCCTTGCGTCGCACGCCGGCATGCAGCAGGCGCACGATGATGTCGGAATCCTCCTTGCCCCAGCCGCTATAGTCGGCGTCGAACCCGTCAACGCGATCGAGATCGGCGCGCCAGATCGCGAGATTGCAGGAACGCGCGCCGCGCCATTCCCGTTGCCGCAGCCGTCGCAACGGCCCGAGCGGCAAGCGCAACAGCGCCGACAGGCGATTGACGCCGCCGCGCCAACGTTCCGCCAGCCAGTATCCTATAGTCCAAGTTTCCGGCATGAGCTTTTCGCGCAAAACTTTTGCCGTCAAGTCGCGCGACAGCAGAATGCGATTACCGGTGACGAAGCATCCAGGTTCGGCCAGGCGGCGATGGGTGGCGACGAAATCCGGCCGCACGATGCAGTCGCCGTCCAGGAAGATACAGTATACGCCACGCGAGGCCAGGATCGCGCGATTGCGGATTTCCGCCGCACGGAACCCGTGATCCTCATGCCAAACGCGGTCGAGGTGGCAGCCGACCTTTTCCTTCCAGGCATCGATTACCGTGGTGGTCACCGCGGTCGAACCGTCGTCGGCCACGACGACCTCGAAATCCTGCTCGCTCTGGCGCGCGAGCGAGCGCAATACCGCATCGAGGGCGTCTTCGCGGTTATAAGTGGTCACGATTACGGAAAACAATTTACCCAAGGAAGCGCCTCGCTACGAACGCCGATGGCATCCCGCCTTGCTTGTCCGCCGGCGCGCAAAATCTGCATGGCATGTTTTCACAAATCACGGAATTTGGCCGGTCGCAAGTCTGTCCAGATGATGTGCCGGCCGAGTGCGTTGTCAGCCTTGCTGTGCATAGCCGATTAATCATGTTATTTCTGCCCCGCTTGTTCATTCCGCGGTGCATCACCATCAACTAAACCTGAGTCCCCAATTGCGTTGCTCCGTCGTCATCCCCAGCTACAACCGCTTGAATGTGCTGCCCAAGGCAGTAGCCAGCGTGCTGGCGCAGGACGCGCCCGATTTTGAACTGATCATCGTCGACGATTCAACGGATGAAACGCGAGCATGGCTTGCGACCCTGACTGACCCCCGCATTAAGGTGATATTGCCGGAGCGCCGTCGCGGAGTCAGCGCTGCTCGCAATATTGGCATCGCTGCGGCGCGTGCGCCAATCATCGCATTCCTCGATTCCGACGACTCCTATCTGCCGCAACGATTGAGCGGTGCGCTCGACGCGCTCGATCGCGAGCCCGAACTCGTTTGCACGCTTTCCTCGGCCATTAAGGAAGTGCGGAACGAACTACGCCCGAGCCCTCTGCCGGACGTCAAGCTGGGACCGCAAGCATTCGAGTGGGCTCTTTACAGCGATATCATCGGCGTCGATGGGAGCAGCATCACGGTCCGCGCCGAGCCGGCGCGCGCGATTGGCGGTTTCTGCGAACAAATGCAGCGGACCGAGGACCGCGAATTCCTCATCCGCTTGGCGCCTCGTGGCGCGGTGCGCCTGTTGCCGGACGTGCAATGGGAAAAAGGATGGACGACCAACAGCTTATCTAACGAGTGGAAAGGCGCCGGCCGCGATCTCGTGGCTTATGCTAGACAGCGGCCGGAACTCACCGCGCGGTTTCAGAAACTCGGCAGCTACCTCGCAAGCAAGATTCTGGTCGCCGATATGCGTCGCGGAGATCTTGTGACGTTCACCGCGGATTGGCAGGCCTTTCGCCGCATCGGCCTGTTACGGGGCGGGCTTGCCCGCATGTGGCGCAACCACCGCGAGGTGCGAAACTATAGGCGAGCGATGTCGAATCGCGACGCGCTCGCCCGGCTCACCGGCGCGCCGGCCGAATGGATCTAATCGTCCGACGCCGATTTGCGAGCCGGAATGCCGTGACCAATTGGCGCTGGGAATGTTAGCTTGGCATGCGCTCTTTGAGCCTGAAACGGCGGCCACCCGATTATGCAGAAGATATCAGCCTACATTCTGACCTATAACGAGGCCGAGAAAATCGAGGCGGCGGTTTCTAGCGTGCTATGGGCTGACGAAGTCGTGGTGGTGGATTCCTTCAGCACCGACCGCACCGTGGAGATCGCCACCGCGTTCGGCGCGCGCGTCGTGCAGGTGCCTTTCAATGGTTTTGGCGATTTGCGCAACCGCGCGATCGAAGCCTGCAAGTACGATTGGATATTCAGTCTTGATGCGGACGAGCGCTGCACCGAGAACGTGCGCGACGAAATTCTAAAGCTGCTGGCCGATGGCCCTCACCTCGACGTCTATTGCGTGCCGCGGCGAAGCTACATGATGGGCCGGTGGATCCGCGGTTCCGGCTGGTATCCGAATTTCCGTCAGCCGCAGCTCTTTCGCAAAGGCAGCATGCGTTACACCCTCGAGCCTGTACACGAGGGCTTTGAATTCTTGAGCGGAAAGCCGCTTGGTACGCTCAGCAACGAAATCTGGCAATTCCCCTTCCGCAATCTGGAAGAGGTCATCAAGAAAATGAACCGCTACTCCACGCTTGGCGCTCCTAAACTTGCGCGCAAGCGTGTGTCGATGGCGGGCGCGCTCGGCCACGGCCTGTGGTCGTTCCTCAAACACTACATCTTCAAGCTTGGGTTCATCGACGGCTGGGCCGGCTTCGTGATCGCGCTTGGGAACTTCGAGGGGACATTCTATCGCTATGCCAAGCGCCACGAAGAGACGCAAAACTGGCAGCCGCCGCCGAGCGAGCTGATAAAACGAAAGCGCTAACGCTTGGGCGCGCGCGAACGCTCGACCATGCTGGTGGTCGAGTGGCCCGGCACGATGTCGATCAGGACAATTTCACCGCCCGCGGCCTCGACGATCTCGCGGCCGACCACCTGTTCGTGCGTGTAGTCGCCGCCTTTGACCAGCACCGTCGGTTTCACCCGCCCGATCAGTTTTTCCGGCGTGTCCTCGTCGAACACCACGATAAGATCGACCGCTTCGAGCGCCGCCAGCACTTCGGCACGTGCTTGCACGCCCTGCACCGGGCGGCCTTCGCCTTTCAGCCGCGCAACCGAAGCATCGCCGTTCAAGCCCACCACTAGGCGGTCACAGGCCGCGCGCGCGCCGGCCAGCAGTTTGACGTGGCCGGGATGCAGCAGATCAAAGCAGCCATTGGTGAAGCCGACGCGTAATCCTTGCCGCCGCCATTCGGCGAGATGCTCGTCGAGCAGCACCCAGTCGAACACGATCTTTTCCTCGGGCGCGAGCGTCGCCGCCGGCAAGATGCGCGAGCGCAATTCCGCAACGGAGAGCGTCGCGGTGCCGCGCTTGCCGACCACGA
>DAIMKK010000242.1:0-4927 GCA_036721745.1 Pseudolabrys sp.
TCGAAGGCGACTCGGCCTTCGGCTTCTCCGGCATGGAGGTGGAGACGATCTGCCGCTACAAGCTGCCGGTCTGCGTCGTCATTTTCAACAACGACGGCATCTATCGCGGAACCGACGTCAATCGCGGCGGCGGTTCGGATCCTGCTCCCACCGTCTTCGTCAAAGGCTCGCGCTACGACAAAATGATGGAGGCCTTCGGCGGCGTCGGCGTCAATGCGACATCGCCCGACGATCTCAAACGCGCCGTCAACGAAGCGATGGACTCCGGCAAGCCGACCCTCATCAATGCGGTGCTCGACCCGGCGGCCGGCAGTGAAAGCGGCCGTATCGGCAATCTCAATCCGCAAAGCGCGCTGAAGAAGAAATAAAGGAAGTAACCGCCTCCGCGCGAGCGGGGCAGTGTCCGCTGAATGTTTTAAGTGACGGCTCCCGACAGGGAGTGGGGCAAAACGAAAAGCTGGAGGAGAAGCAAATGGCAAAGAAGAAGCAAAAGAACGGAAAGGCATCTAAGGTGAGGGCCGCAGCCAAGAAATCGGCCCGCAAGGTCGTGAAACTGGCGAGCTCGACAAAAGCGAACGGCAATGGTCTGCCAAAGCCGAGTAGCAAGCCCTACGGGCAGGCGGGTCTCGCGTTGCAAGGCGTGCGCATTCTCGACTTCACCCACGTGCAGTCGGGGCCCACTTGCACCCAGCTGCTCGCCTACATGGGCGCCGATGTGATCAAGGTCGAGCGTCCGGGGCCCGGCGACATCACGCGCGGCCAGCTGCGCGACGTGCCGGGCGCCGACAGCCTGTATTTCACCATGCTCAACGGCAGCAAGCGATCGATCACCATCGACTCCAAGCATCCCAAGGGCATGGATATCCTCAACCGGCTGATCAAGACCTGCGACGTGCTGGTGGAAAACTTCGCCCCCGGCGCGCTCGATCGCATGGGCCTCACCTGGGACTACGTCCACAAGCTCAACCCGCGCATGATCGTCGCCTCGGTCAAGGGCTTCGGCCCCGGCCCGTACGAGGACTGCAAGGTCTATGAGAACGTCGCCCAGTGCGCCGGCGGCGCCGCATCGACCACCGGCTTTCGCGAAGGTCCGCCGCTGGTCACCGGCGCGCAGATCGGCGACTCGGGCACCGGCCTGCATCTCGCGCTCGGCATCGTCTCGGCGCTCTACCAGCGCATCCGCACGGGACGCGGCCAACGTGTGCTGTGCGCGATGCAGGATGGCGTGCTCAATCTCGCACGCGTGAAGTTGCGCGATCAGCAGCGTCTCGCCCACGGCCCGCTTACCGAATACAGCCAGTACAGTGAAGGCGTGCCATTCGGCAAGGCGGTGCCGCGCGCCGGCAACGATTCCGGCGGCGGTCAGCCGGCCTGGCTGCTCAAGTGCAAGGGCTGGGAGAGCGATCCCGACGCCTACATTTATTTCATCACCCAGACGCCGGTGTGGGGTGCGATCTGCGACCTGATCGGCGAGCCGACCTGGAAGACCGATCCGGACTATGCCACGCCGAAGGCGCGGCTGCCGCGGCTGAAAAAGATTTTCGCACGGATCGAGGATTGGACCATGACCAAGACCAAGTTCGAGGTCATGGACATCTGCAATGCGGTCGACATTCCGGTTGGACCGATCCTGTCGATGAAGGAGATTGCCGAGGACGAGTCGCTGCGCAAGACCGGCACGGTGGTCGAAGTCGATCACCCGACCCGCGGCAAATATCTGACCGTCGGCAATCCGATCAAGCTGTCGGATTCGCCTGCCGACGTGCGGCGCTCGCCGTTGCTCGGCGAGCACACCGAGGAAGTGCTATCCAAGGTGCTCGGCTATAGCCCGGCGCAGATCGCCGAGATCATGGCCTCGGGAGCGATCACGGCGCCGGACAAGTCGAAGGCGGCGGCATAACAAACGTCGTGTCCCGGACTCGGTGCAGTGCGCTAGCGCTGCATCGCAGTTCCGGGACCGTCGTGTGCTCAGCGCCCGGGACAAGTAAGAAAATTCAGGGAGAGTGAGTCAATGCGTATCGTTGTCCACGGCCAGCAGGCGTTCGGCAAGGCCGTGCTAGAAGCGCTGCTCAAGCGCGGCGAGGAAGTCGTCGCGGTTTATGTCGCGCCGGAAAAAGAGGGCGCCAAGGCCGACCCCTTAAAGGAAGCGGCGCTCGCCGCCGGCCTGAAGGTAATGCAGCCGGCCTCGTATAAAACGCCGGAAGTGCTGGCCGAGTTCAAGGCGCTCAAGCCCGACCTGCAAGTCATGGCCTTCGTGACCTTGTTCGTGCCGGAGGAATTCCTCAACGCGCCCACGCATGGCTCGATCCAGTATCACCCCTCGCTGCTGCCGGCCTATCGCGGCGCGTCCGCCATCAACTGGCAGATCATCATGGGCGAAAAGGAAGCCGGGTTGTCGATCTTCTGGCCGGACAACGGGCTCGATACCGGCGACGTCCTGGTTCAGAAGAAAACTCCGATCTCCGCCACCGACACGCTCGGGACCGTCTACTTCGACCGCCTGTTCCCCATGGGGGTAGAGGCGATGCTGGAGTCGGTCGATCTCGTCAAAGCCGGCAAGGCGCCGCGCATCAAGCAGGACGAATCGAAGGCGACTTACGAAGGCCGCTGCGGGCCGGGCAATGCCAAGATCGACTGGGGCAAGCCCTGGCGCCAGATCGACCCGCTGATCCGCGGCTGCAATCCGGCGCCCGGCGCGTGGTGCACGCTCGACGGCAAGACCGTCAAGATTTTCGACGCCAAACCGCTGCCGGCAAAGGACCCCAAGGGCATCGCCGGCAAGCTCGGCGAGATCGTCGCGATCGAGAGCGATGGTTTCGTTGTCGTCTGCGCCGACGGCCGCTTCAAGGTCACCCGCGTGCAGCCCGACGGCGCCAAAAAGATCGACGCGTCCGAGTTTATCGCGACCGTCAAGCTCGCCACCGGGGCGAGGTTCACCTGATTTTTAAGAAGACAAAACCCTAAATCGCCGGCTCACCGCACTTGCATTGAACGGAAAACATCCATGCCCGCCTCGCAGCATCAGTCACCGAAATCCGACATCGAAATTTCGCAGAGCGCCAAGAAGCGGCCGATCATAGAGATCGCCAAGGAAAAGCTCGGCATCGCTGCCGAAAACCTCGAGCCCTATGGCCATTACAAGGCCAAGGTGTCGATGGATTACGTGAAATCGCTCAAAGACAAGAAAAACGGCAAGCTGATCCTGGTGACCGCGATCACCCCAACGCCGGCGGGCGAAGGCAAGACCACCACGACCGTGGGCCTCACCGACGCGCTCAATCACATCGGCAAGAAGGCGATGCTGTGCCTGCGCGAGCCTTCGCTCGGTCCCTCCTTCGGCATGAAGGGCGGCGCGGCCGGTGGCGGCTATGCGCAGGTAGTGCCGATGGAAGACATCAATTTGCATTTCACCGGCGACTTCCACGCCATCACCTCGGCGCACAATCTGCTCTCCGCGCTGATCGACAATCACATCTATTGGGGCAACGCGCTCGGCATCGATTCTCGCCGCGTCGCTTGGCGCCGCGTCATGGACATGAACGATCGCGCGCTGCGCGAGATCGTCTGCTCGCTCGGCGGCGTCGCCAACGGCTATCCGCGCGAGGCCGGTTTCGACATCACCGTCGCCTCCGAAGTGATGGCGATCTTCTGCCTGGCCAGGGATATCGACGACTTGAAGGAGCGGCTCGGCAAGATCATCGTCGGCTATACCCGCGAGCGCAAGCCAGTGCTTGCCAAGGACCTCAAGGCGCACGGCGCCATGACGGCGCTGCTCAAGGAGGCGATTGCGCCCAATCTGGTGCAGACGCTGGAAGGCACGCCCGCCTTCATCCACGGCGGGCCGTTCGCCAACATCGCGCATGGCTGCAACTCGGTGACGGCGACCGCCACCGCGCTCAAGCTCACCGACTACGTCGTCACCGAAGCCGGCTTCGGCGCCGATCTCGGCGGCGAGAAATTCATGGACATCAAATGCCGCAAGGCAGGCCTTTCACCCGACTGCGTGGTGCTGGTCGCCACCATCCGCGCGCTCAAAATGCATGGCGGGGTGCAGAAGGCCGATCTCAAGAAGGAAGACTTGAAGGCGTTGGAAGCCGGCATGGCCAACCTGGCGCGCCACGTCGAGAATGTGAAGAAATTCGGCATTCAGCCGGTGATTTCGATCAACCGCTTCTCGGCCGATACGCCGGCGGAAATCGATCTGGTCAAGAGCGCCTGCGCCAAGCTCGGCGTCGAGGCGATCATGGCCGATCACTGGGCGATGGGCGGCGAGGGTGCCGCCGATGTCGCCCGCGCGGTGGTGAAGATCTGCGACAGCGGCAAGAGCAAGCTCAAGCTGCTCTATCCCGACGAGATGCCGCTGTTCGAAAAGATCGAGACCATCGCCAAGGAAATCTATCGCGCCAAGGCGGTCACCGCTGACAAATCGGTCAAGGACCAGCTCAAGTCCTGGGAGGAGATGGGTTACGGCAAGTTGCCGATTTGCGTCGCCAAGACCCAGTACAGTTTCTCGACCAACGCGGATTCGAAGGGCGCGCCCAACGATCACGTTATCAACGTGCGCGAAGTGCGGCTGTCCGCCGGCGCCGAATTCGTGGTGGCGATCTGCGGCGAGATCATGACCATGCCCGGCCTGCCGAAGGTTCCGGCGGCCGATAGCATCGACGTCGGCGCCGACGGCAAGATCATCGGGCTGTTCTAGCTGTGCTGTCGTCCCGGGCGAGCGCAAGCGAGACCCGGGACCCATACTCCGTGTGATATCGTTAGGGCACGGCGTATGTGTCCTTGCCTTTGCGGAGACGACAATTGTGAAAACGGGGAATTAAAATGATCAAATTCTATTATAGCGGCGCGCCCAATCCGATGAAGGTTGCGCTCATGCTCGAAGAAACCGGGCTGCCCTATGAGGCGATCCCGGTCGACACCC
>DAIMKK010000243.1:0-508 GCA_036721745.1 Pseudolabrys sp.
CATGCGGCGCGACGCCCGCGGTCTGCTCGGCCCAGGTCGCGCCGCTCGTCGCCAGCGCGCTGAAGACGCGGTTGAGCACGATGCCGATGATGACGATCAGCAGCAAAGAGAGCCCGATGGCCTTCATCAGCACGGCGCGCAGCGGCCGCGTGAACAGTTGCGCAAGAGCTTTGAGGGCCGCGTCGATCATGCGCGCAACAGGTAGAGACAAGGGAGCCTGAGAACAAGGGCGCCGGAGCCGTCAAGTCATGCGCCGACCGCAGCATCGCACCGGCGACAGACTTCAAAGCGTATGATCGTGATCATATGCAGGCCGTCAGCAAAACCTTATCAAAGCTGCCAAAGCCTGACAGTTCGCGGCGCGAGCATGTCGCGCGGCCGTCGCTGGAGTATCTGCCATGACCCATACGTCACCCGATCCGAACGGACCCAGCTGCTGCTCCGCTGACGGCAGCCAGAACCTCGTCCTGAAGACCAGGCAAGGCGGCCGCATTGCGGCCATCGCTGC
>DAIMKK010000243.1:518-4920 GCA_036721745.1 Pseudolabrys sp.
GGCGACAGACTTAAAAAATGTATGATCGTGATCATATGCAGGCCGTCGGCAAAGCCTTAGCAAAGCTGCCAGAACCTGCCTGTGCCGTGGCGCGAGAATGCCGCGCGGCCGTTGCTGGAGCATCTGCCATGACCCATGTGTCACCCGATCCAAACGGACCCAGCTGCTGCTCCGCTGACGGTAGCCAGAACCTCGCCCTGAAGAGCAGGCAAGGCGGCCGCATTGCGGCCATCGCTGCCCCGCTGTTGGCGTTACTCGCCAGCCAGCATCACACAATCATGATGACCTTGTTTGCTTTCGGGCTGAGCAACACGGCCATGAGCTTCATGACGGCGGCGCCTCTGGTTCGCGAGATCATGCTGAGCATGTCACTGGTGATGATTGTCGTGGTCGCTTGGCAGATCAAGGACAAGCGGCGGCCGACATCGATGCGCGTCACAGGCGCGGTGTCCATCGTCGCAACGCTCGGGCTGGCCGCATGGTCGATCATCCATTTTGGCGTGTGACAGGCACGTCATGCAGCAGCCATTCAAAAAAGATTTGAGCCATTCCACCTGGGATGAGGTCTATGCGCGGCAGGTGCAGCGCGCCGATCTGATGCCGGCCTGGATCGAAGCGCTTGGCCTGAAGCGGCGCGACCGCGTGCTCGATGTCGGCTGCGGCCCCGGCTTTGTCAGCCTCGGTCTCGCCGAACGGGTGGGGCCGGACGGCCTTGTCTATGCGATCGACCGTTCGCGCGACGCGCTCGCGCACTTGGAACGCCTGCAGCAGGAACGCAATATTTCGCAGATCCAGCGGATGGCCGCCGACGTCGGCACACTCAAGAGCGGCGACCTGCATGCGGATTCGGCGCTGATCAGTATGGTCTTGCACCATGCCGACGATCCCGCGGGCGTGCTTTGCAACGTGCATCGGCTGCTGCCCGCGCGTGCACGCGCCGTCGTGGCCGAGTTCCATCCGCAGGGTCCCTGCGAGCAAGGCGCGCCGCGGGAATTTCGACTGGCGCCGGAGCAGGTGCGGACGTGGTGCGAAGCGGCCGGCTTTAAAGTGCTGGATTATCGGCGTCAGAGTCCCGAGCACTATATGTTCGTCGTGGAACGCGCGGCCTGAATGGCCCGACTGCGGACGATTTTACCGTCGAACAGTTAGATCTCGCCTTTAGCGGCCATCCCTGCATTCCGGGAAAATCAGCCCGCCGGCGACAGCGTGTCGGTCTCGATCATTTCGCTCTCGGCCGGAACCAGCGACATCAGCTCGCGGTCATCGGCGATCGGCAGGTCGGCCCAGGCCATGGTTTTGTAGTCGAAGCCCCGCAGCAAAGTCGGTTTGACCACCTCGAAATAAGGCGAGATGTCGAAATCGCGCGGGGCATAGAGCGAGGAATGGCGAATTTCCAGGATGTCCTGCCAAGCCTGCTCGCTCGCCGCGCGCGCGACCTTGGCCAGGATCGGGTAGCGCACGGTCTCGAACGCCTGCGCGATCAGCGCCGAGCAGATGATGCGGGTCGGGTGGCCGGAGCCGAGCGCCATCATGCGCCGGCGCCAGCGTTGCGGCACCGGCAGCGGAAACAGATAGCGCATCAGGTCGATGATGTTCTTCAGATCGTAGTCGAAGCCGATGCGCTCGGTGGCATAGGCGCACACGCGCGCGCAATCGTCCGCGGTGAGTTTGGTCGGCCGACAAATGCGGGTGTGGCAGTGGGCATATTTCGATAGCGGCGCCGCCACCACGCCGTGGCCGATATTGGCTTCCACCAGCACCAATGGCTCGCCGTCGGCGGTTTCGCGGTCGCCGATCGGCCCGACATAGAGCGCGGCGTGCGACCAGGTCGACTGCGTGAGATACTTGATGACGCCGGAAATATGGTTGTTGCCTTCGACCAGCAGCACGTCGCCCGGCATGAGCGCCACGCGCAATGCTTCGGCGTCGCTCGGCGTGAAAGGCTCATAGCCCTGCGCCGGCTTTTCCAGATAATGGGCGAGAAGACGCCCAACCCCGTCCGCCATCCAACTCATTGCCCTTAAGCCCCTGGCGTCAGTCCTTGATGCCGCTGTCCGGTGCAGCGTTCCCCACACGTCTTGTTGGCACCGAATTTAGTGAAGACTCATTGCAATTTGGTTCATCCACAGCACGCCGGAGTTATAATTCGTTAGTCATGAAATTTGCGGCGCCACGCGGGTTCGGGCAATGTGGCGGTCCACCTGGAAAGAATTCGGATACCATGTCGAGGCTTAGCCGCCGCTCGTTTCTGGCCGCCTCCGCCGCGCTGGTCGCGGCGCCGGCGCTCGCCGCGCTGCAGGATGCCGGTGACGTGGATGTTGCCATCGTCGGCGCCGGCGCCGCCGGCATCGCGGCCGCGCGCCGCGTTGCCGCCGCCAAGCAGAGCTTTCGGGTTTACGAGGCAGGGGGCCGGGTCGGCGGCCGTTGTGTCACCGACACCAAGATCTTCGGCCTGCCGTTCGATCTCGGCGCGCATTGGATCCACAACCCCGACAGCAACCCGTTGAACAAACTCGCGCGCGGGTTCGACGTCTATCCGGCGCCGCGCGGGCAGACCGTGCGCATCGGGCCGCGCAAGGCGCGCGACAGCGAGCTGGAGAATTTCCTCAGCAACCTGGTGCGCTCGCGCCGCGCCGTCGCCGACGCCGGCCGCGCCAAGACCGATGTGGCGACGGCGGCGCTGCCGCGCGACCTCGGCGACTGGCAGCGCACGATTGAATTCGTTCTCGGCCCCTATGGCTGCGGCAAGGACCTCAAGGACGTCTCCGCAATCGATCTTGCCCGCGCGGTCGAACGTGACACCGACGCGTTCTGCCGGCAGGGTTATGGCGCGCTGCTCGCCCAGCTTGCCAATGGCCTGCCGGTGCGGCTGGCGGCGCCGGTCACGCGCATCGTGTGGGACAGAGGGCTTGCGGTCGTGACCGCCACGGAGGTCACACGCGCCCGCGTCTTGATCGTGACGGCGTCGACCAATGTGCTCGCCGGCGAAAAGATTGAATTCAGTCCGGCCCTGCCCAAGCGGCAGCTCGACGCCGCAGCCAAGCTCTCGCTCGGCAGTTTTGATCACATCGCGCTCGACATGCCGGGCAATCCGCTCGGTCTGCAACGCGATGACATGGTGTTCGAAAAGCCGGCCGGCGCTCGCACCGCCGCGTTGCTCGCCAATGTGTCGGGCAGCAGCCTGCATCTGGTCGAGGTCGCCGGCAGCTTCGGCCGCGAACTCTCCGCCCAGGGCGAGGCCGCGATGGCCGACTTCGCCGGCGACTGGCTGGCGACGCTGTTCGGCTCCGACGTCAAACGCGCGATCAAGCGCAGCCACGCCACGCGCTGGAACGATCAGCCCTGGGTGCTCGGCGCCATGTCGGCCGCCGCGCCCGGCAGCGGCGACGCGCGCAAAATCCTGGCGGAGCCGCTCGGCGGCCGCATCTGGTTTGCCGGCGAGGCGGTGCATGATACCCAGTGGGGGACGGTCGCCGGTGCCTGGGAATCGGGGACGCGCGCGGCGGAAGCGGCGCTGCGCAAGATCGGTGCGCTGAAGGAGCCGGGCGAGGACAAGCCGGCGCGCCGGTCGCGCGAACGCCCGCGCCGCCGGAATGGGGACGACCGATGATACGGCCAAAAGCGCTGATCGCCTGGTCGAGCGGCAAGGACAGTGCTTGGGCGCTGCACGAGGCGCGCCGCGCCGGCGACTACGACATCGTCGGCGCCTTGACGACGGTGACCGACAGCTTCGGTCGCGTCAGCATGCATGGCGTGCGCGAGGAATTGCTGCGCGCGCAGCTCGACGCCGCCGGCCTGCCGGCGATCGTGGTGCGCATCCCCTATCCGTGCCCGAACGAAACTTACGAGCGCGAAATGGCGGCGGCAATGCAGGACGCCAAGGCGCGCGGCGTCACGCATATTATTTTCGGTGATCTCTATTTGGAGGACGTGCGCGCCTATCGCGAGAAGAATCTCGCTGGCACCGGCATCGCGCCGGTATTTCCCTTGTGGCAGAAGCCGACCGACGCGCTGGCGCGCGCCATTATCAACGGCGGAATCGAGGCGCGTCTTGCGGTCGTCGACTTGAAGAAATTGCCGGCCGCCTTTGCCGGCAAGCGGTTCGATGCCGGGCTGCTCGCCGACTTGCCGGACGGGATCGACCCTTGTGGCGAGAACGGCGAATTCCATTCCTTCGTGTCGGCCGGGCCGATGCTGGCGCGGAAAATCCCGGTGCGCGTCGGCGAGACCGTCGAGCGCGACGGGTTTGCCTTTGCTGACCTGCTGCCGGCTTAAGCGCGCAAGACGCCGCCGGTTTTCTTGCTTACCTCGGCGACGATCTTCTGCCCGAGCGCGTCGATCTCGGCGTCGGTCATGGTCTTTTCGCGTGGCTGCATGGTGACAGCAATTGCAATCGACTTCT
>DAIMKK010000244.1:0-4908 GCA_036721745.1 Pseudolabrys sp.
CCGCTGGGTGATCGAGGAATGGTTGCCGCGCTTCGGCGTCACTTCGACGCTGGTGAATGGCACCGATCTTGGCGCCTGGAAAGCGGCGATGCGCAAGAACACCACAGCCTGCTTCCTGGAATCGCCGACCAACCCGACGCTGGAGGTGATCGACATCGCCGCGGTCGCCGAGATCGCGCATGAGGCCGGCGCCAAGTTGGTGGTGGACAATGTGTTCGCCACCCCGCTTTACCAGAGCCCGCTCAAGCTCGGCGCCGACGTGGTGGTCTATTCGGCCACCAAGCACATCGACGGCCAGGGCCGCGTGCTCGGCGGGGTCATCTTGGCCTCCGAGAAACTGATCCTGGATCACTATCATCAGGTGCTTCGCCAGACCGGGCCATCGCTGTCGCCGTTCAACGCCTGGGTGCTGCTGAAGGGACTGGAGACGCTGGCGGTGCGCGTGCAGCGCCAGACGGAGAATGCCACCGCGGTCTCGAATGCGCTCGACGGGCACAAGAAAATCAGCCGGCTGATCTATCCCGGGCGAAAAGACCATCCACAAGCCGCGGTGATCGCCAAGCAGATGAAGGCCGGTTCAACGCTATGCTCGTTCGAGGTCAAAGGCGGCAAGGAAGGGGCGTTCCGCTTCCTCAATAGCCTGTCGCTGATCGGCATCACCAACAATCTCGGCGACGCCAAGAGCCTGGTCACGCATCCGACCACCACAACGCATCAACGGCTCACGCCGGAGCAGCGCGCCGAGCTCGGCATTGGCGATGGGCTGATACGATTCTCGGCCGGCCTCGAGCACCCCGACGATCTGATCGAGGATCTGCTGACGGCGTTGGACGCGGTCTAGCGCATGATCCCGAAAGTGCCTGTCCCGGACTTGATCCGGGATGGGAACCGGTTTTCGGACAAGATCATGCGTAAATAAAGAAAGTGTCGTCGAGCGCTTACGGAATCATCGACATGATGGCGGCCGACAGCACCGGCCGCTCGGCAGCTTCGGCGATGGCCACGCTCAACCCCTTGGCCAGGCAGCCATAGCTCCAGTCGTTCATGTGCAGCCCGTCGGGCGACACGAACGACGCGAAATTCATGTGGTCGACGTCGTACCAGTGCTTCATCACGTTGAAGCGCGGGAATAAGTCGACGTCTTCATGCTTGGCGGTGGCGGCGAGCAGATCGACCATGGTCGCGATTTCCGGCTTGGCGATCACCTTCGGCGCGTATTGCGGATCGAGCAGGACGATATCGGCACCGGTCGCACGAATCTTGGCGAGGCCCGCGCGGATCGACGCACCATGGTCGGTGATCTGATGGTCGCGCAGCACCGAATTAGTGCCGAGCTGCCAAATCACCAGATCGGGTTTAGCGGCGACCACAGCGGCATCGAAGCGCTTGAGCATGTCGGCGACTTCCTCGCCGTTGACGCCGCGGTTTAACACGGTGATCGGATGGCTGGGAAAATGCTGCTTGAGTTCAGCTTGCAGCCGGCTCGGATAGTTCGCGGCCGGCGACGAAGCGCCGGCGCCCGCGGTCGACGATGACCCGATGGCAACGATGGTAATCGGCTCGCCGCTGTTGAGCTTCTGCGACACGTGCGACAGCGGATTGGCGAAGCGAATCAGCTCGAGCGGCGCATCGCACGACGGCGCGGGTGTTTCGGCGCGCGCCGCCATCGGCAATGCCAATGCGCCTAACAGTGCGGCGACGGTGGTTCGCTTCATCGCCCGATAGGCGACATCAATTCCCGGCACGGCCGTTTCCCCCGAATTCCAATTAACGACCGCTCTCGGCATGCGGTTCGTCTGGCTTGGCCGACACGATCACGAGATCGGCCAGCAATCGTCCTATGCAATCATGAACACGCTCGGCTATGTCAAGTTTTTTCGTCGCCGAATACAAGTCGAACGTGCCCAGATCGGCCCAATGTCTCATAATGCTGAATCGGTCGAACAACGGCACCCCTTGCTGCAGTGCAACCCAACGCATATTTTCAGCATATGTACCAAGGGCAATCATTGATTCCGTACGCGGACTATACTGAGCGTTGATTAAAACGACGTCAGCGCCTGCGGAACGTGCAATGTTAATACCATGATCGAGTGCCGCGCTGAATTGATCCGTATCAATCGACTTCATGGCGTCCACGGTCCCGGTCTGCCAAATCATCAGCGCTGGTTTGGCCGCCGCCAAAGCCGGCCCCAACGTTTTCACCATCTCGGCAGCCGTACGCCTTGCTTGCACATCGGTCGTCACCTTGACGGTGACGCCCGGCAGCTTCTCTGCGAGCGCAATTTGCAGCCGGGCGGGATAAGCGTTCTCGGCACCGCGTAGCCCCGGCAGCAGCGAGGAGCCGGCGCCAACCACCAGGACGTTAAATTGCTTGGCGGCCAGCGCGCGGGCGACTTGCGGCAGCGGGTAATCGCGCTCGACCAAGTGCTCGACAACGCGGCACTCGGCCGGATGCTCGGCCAAATTCTGAGAATTGGCCGGCCCAGCCAGCATCAGCAATGCCAGCAGAAATGGCACACGCCCCGTCATACGCCGCCCTCCGCGTAGCCCGGCTTGATCGAAGGCGGACGCGGTCCCGGTCCTTGTCGTTCCATGCGTCTATACCACGAAACCAACGCCGCGGCGCCCACCATTATGGCGATGCCGACGACGCTGACGATGATGTGGGTGAGCAGGCGATTGGACACTTCGGTGAATACGAAGTGCCCGGCGAACGCCAGGAATACGCCGAGGCAGAATGTTTCCAGCGAATGCTGGCCGCACACGATCGCCGGCCAGAAGAACCGCGATCGCAGTACCGGCCAGTCGCGCGGGACGAACCACACCGTGATCACCGCCAGCGACAAGAAGTGCACGATTCGCAACACGTCGAGATTGGTCTTGTCGATCGGATAGATCGCCTCGCCGACGAATTTCGGCACGAACACCGCAAGCCGCGGAATGTACCAGGTCATTGCGATGCAGAACGCGAACAGCAAATAGGCAAACGCCAGTCCAATCGTCACCCGGGAGTTGACCCAGCGCGCGAGCTTTTGCGCGCCGCCGAGCGCGCACCATGCGCCGAACACGAACAGCAATTGCCAGGCGAACGGGTTGAACACCCATTCGCCTTGCGGATAGGCCGGAATATTCCATTCGAATTGCCACATCAGCGCGTAGAGGGTGGCCGAAGATGCGAGCGCGAGCGACGGCGAGCGCAGCAGCAGCCACAGCACCGGCGGGAACCAGAACAGCAGCACGATGTAGAGCGGCAGTACGTCCATGTTCACCGGCTTAAACTTCAACAGCAGCGCCTGAATGATGGTGACATCGGGGTTCTTGAGGAAATCGAGCACGCCCATTTCCTCGCTGTAGAGCGGATTGGAAAAGCTGTGCGCGACATAGGTGATCTCGGCGAGGTAGATCGCGAACAGAAACACATGCGCGACGTAGATTTGCCAGGCGCGTTTGAGTACGCGAGCGCCGGCGATGATGAAGCCATGCTCGCGCATAGCGCGGCCATAGACGAAGGCCGCGGTATAGCCGGAGATGAAGACAAAAATCTCGGTGGCGTCGCTGAAGCCGTAATTGCGGATGGTGATCCAGCTCACCGCATTGGAGGGAATGTGGTCGAGAAAGATCAGCCAAAGGGCGATGCCGCGGAACAGGTCAAGGCGCAGATCGCGTTCGGTTGATACTTTGATCATGAACGGCTTTTCTATCGTATGGTCTTTCGGCCATAATCCCGGAGCAAGCCTGAATGGCAAGCCCTAGTGACGTAAATTGTTCGGCATATAGCGCATGATCCCGAAAAGTGGGTACCGGTTTTCGGAAAAAGTCATGCGCCAAGTAACAAATTCGGTACGCGGCGGCTCATTTGGAATGGAATAGCCCCTAGATGTATCGCGCCGTAACCCGCAAGATCGAGGTCACCGTGACGCCCCGCTTCGTTTCGGAGCGCTCGTCGCCAAACAATGGCTATTACTTCTGGGCCTACACCATCGACATCGCCAATCTGGGGAACGAGACGGTGCAACTCAAGACGCGACATTGGCGCATCACGGACGCATTCGGGCGGCTACAGGAGGTCAAGGGCCCGGGCGTCGTCGGCGAGGAACCGACTCTCAAGCCGGGCGAGTCGTTCGAATATACCAGCGGGGTGCCGTTGCCGACGCCGTCCGGCTTCATGGTCGGCAGCTACGGCATGGTGACGGCGGTCGGCGAGCATTTCGATATCGAAATCCCCGCCTTCTCGCTCGATTCCTCCTACGCCGAGCGAACGATCAACTGATCGGTTCAATCCGCTTTGGCCTCGACCTCACCGGGCGCGAAGAGGTAATTTGCGCTGCAGAATTCGCAGGTGACGGAAATCTTGCCGTCCTCGACCATGTGGTCGCGGTCGTCCTGCGAAAAGCTCTTCAACATGGCCTCGACGCTGGTGCGCGAGCACGAGCACTCGGCGCGCACTTCGCTGCCGCGGAAGACGCGCACGCCCGGCTCATGGAACAGCCGGTAAACCAGCCGCTCGCTGGACAGCGCCGGGTCGATCAATTCGACGTCCTCGACGGTGGAGACCAGCGCGCGGCCTTCCACCCAGGCGTCATCTTCAGGCAGCGTGTGCGGCACGGTGCCTTCCGGCGCATCGCCGGGATCGAGATCGGCGACGCGCACGCGTTCCGGCGCCTTGGGCAGGAATTGCAGCAAGATGCCGCCGGCACGCCAGCGATGGCTGACGCCGCCTTCACCGGCGCGCAGTTCCTCGGCCACCGCCAGCCGCACCCGTGTCGGGATTTGCTCGGAGCGATGAAAATATTCATGCGCTGCATCTTCTAGCGAGCCGCCTTCGAGCGCGACCAGGCCTTGGTAGCGATTCATATCCTGACCCTGGTCGATGGTCATGGCGAGATGGCCGTGGCCGAGCAGGGC
>DAIMKK010000245.1:0-4279 GCA_036721745.1 Pseudolabrys sp.
TCAACGCGCTGCTTGGCCAACAGGTCACGGCAGGATTGGTCAATTACTCGGAAGCGGTCTCGCAGATCAAAGCAGGCAAGTTGCGGGCGATCGCGACTTCTTCAAGTAAACGCATCAAGCCGCTGCCCGACCTGCCGACCGTCGCCGAATCCGGCTACCCCGGCTACGAGTCGGAAGTCTGGCTCGGCCTGCTCGCACCGGCCAAGACGCCGGAAAAAAACATCGCGCAACTGATCGCCTGGTTTACGGCTGCAATGAAAACGCCCGCGGTTGAGGCAAAATTATTGCCGCTCGGCCTCTATCCGGCAGGTGTCTGCGGGAAAGAATTCAGCGCCTTCATCAAACAGAAAAGCGAAGAGTACGCGCGCATCATTCACGAGGCTAATATCAAGGTGGAGTGACCATGATTTTCGATCACATCCTCGTCGCCCGCATCCTGTTCACTTGATGACCGACGGTTGCGCCGTCGCGTCAGCTGCTTCATCACGATTGGACGCGGGCAGAGACGCCGCTCCGTGTCCGCTTTTTCAGCAGCAACCTCTAAATCGCCCTTTGCCGACGGCGTAACGCGCTTCCTGACGTTCAACGAAGAATTCATCGTAGGTCATGAAGACTTGCCCAGGGTGATTGGTCTGCCGGTGCTGGACGTAGGTGTCGTAGTCGGGGACGCCGACCATGAGACGCGCCGTGCGCACCGCCCATTCCTTGTGGCTTACGAAAAGCGTCATGATGTCAGGCATTGCCAGCTCCGACCGCACCAGCGACGAACTCCACTTCGGCCGTGGTGGCCTTGGGTGTCGCCAAAGCCCGGCGAATGTGGACAACGCCATACAAGACCATCGAGAGCACGACCGCCACGAAGATGGCGGCGAGCGTGGCATCGACGTAGTCGTTAACGACGATCTGGCTCATCTGGCCAAGGCTTTTTGCCGGCGCCAGCACCTGTCCCGCCGCCAGCGCGTCACCGAACTTGCGCGCGTGCGTGAGGAAGCCGACCGCGGGGTTGGAGCTGAAGATCTTCTCCAGCCCAGCCGTCAAGGTGCACAGCACGAGCCACGTCGCGGGCATGATCGTCACCCAGGCGTAGCGTTGGCGCTTCATCTTGAACAGCACGACGGTGCAGAACACCAGCGCGATCGCCGCCAGCATCTGATTGGCGGTTCCAAACAGCGGCCACATCGTCCAGATGCCGCCCAACGGGTCGACCACGCCCTGATAGAGGAAATAGCCCCACAACAGGCAGGCCAGCGCCGAACCGATCAGATTGTTGGCCCAGGATTGGGTTGCCTTGAACGCCGGGATCACGTTGCCGACGATGTCTTGAATCATAAAGCGGCAAACGCGCGTGCCGGCGTCGACCGTCGTCAGGATGAACAGCGCCTCGAACAGAATGGCGAAGTGATACCAGATGCCCATCAGCACCTTGCCGCCGAAGACGCTGGACAGGATGCTCGCCATGCCGACCGCGAGCGTCGGCGCGCCGCCGGTGCGCGACAGCACGGTCAATTCGCCGACAACCTTGGCGACCTGCGTCAACATGTCGGGCGTCACCAGGAAGCCCCAGTTCGACACCGTCGCCGCGGCTTGCGCGGCGGTAGTTCCGATCAGTCCGGCCGAGCTGTTCATGGCGAAATAGACGCCTGGATGGAGAACCGACGCGCTGATCATGGCCATGATGGCGACGAAGGACTCCATCAGCATGGCGCCATACCCTAGGAATCGTATTTGATTCTCGTTCTCGACCATCTTTGGCGTGGTGCCGGACGAAATCAGCGAGTGCCAGCCGGACACCGCACCGCAGGCAATCGTGATGAACAGGAAGGGGAAGATGCTGCCCGCCCAGACGGGGCCGGAACCATCGACGAATTTGGTGAAGGCCGGCATTTCCAGATCGGGCCGCACGATGATGATCGCGACCGCCAGCAAGGTGATCACGCCGATCTTCATGAAGGTCGACAGGTAATCGCGCGGCGCGAGCAACAGCCATACCGGGAGCACCGACGCCACGAACCCGTAACCGATGATGATCAATGCGAGCGTCGGCCCGTTCAGATTGAAATAGGGCGCAAGTTCAGGCGATTCAGCAACGCTACGCCCGTAAACCAACGCTGCCATCAGCAATACGAATCCGAGCGCCGACATTTCCAGGATGCGGCCACGCCGGATGTAGCGGCCATAGATGCCCATGATGAATGCAATCGGCACGGTGCAGAACACGGTGAAGGTGCCCCATGGACTGCCCTTCAAGGCCTGGACGACCACCAAGGCCAGTACCGCGAGCACGATGATGCAAATCAGCAGGATTCCGACGCCGGCGATCGCTCCCTCGACCCGCCCTAGTTCCGAGCGGACCATGTCGGCAAGCGAACGGCCGTCGCGCCTTGTCGACAGGAACAGAACGATCATGTCCTGGACCGCACCCGCGAACACGACGCCCGCGAGAATCCAAAGCGTGCCGGGAAGGTAACCCATTTGCGCCGCCAGCACGGGGCCGACCAGGGGGCCTGCGCCAGCGATCGCTGCGAAATGATGCCCGAACAACACGTAGCGATTGGTCGGAACGTAATCGAGCCCGTCATTGTGACGGTAGGCCGGCGTCTGCCGCCCGGCGTTGACGCCCAACACCTTGTCGGCGATGAACAGCGCGTAAAAGCGGTAGGCGACGACATAAATACAAACTGACGCGATGACGAGCCACGAGGCATTGACCGGTTCACCGCGGCTGAGCGCGACGATCGCGAACGAGACGACCCCGAGCGCTATCACCGCGGCCCAGAGCAACTTTGACTGAATTCCGTTTCCCTTGATGGCGTGCGTGCTCATCGTCCCCTCCAGATGCCCCGGCGATCAACTTCGCAGCTTTTCGTGCGACCCGCATAATGTTCTCGCAATAAGGGAAATTACCTTGATTCAGATCAAGTTCGCGTCAATCGTCATACCCAGATTAGAAGACACGTGCGCTGCAGCAATTGTGTATGGCCAATTCAATTTTCGGCGACACAGCAATCTCGACGGCGCTTCTCTCCATCGTTGCCCGCAGGAAATTGTTCCGCCATGGGCTCGTTTCGGACGGCCACTGTTAGACGGGTGCGCAGGTGCTACAATCTGCCACCTGCCAAAAGGGGAGCATCATGAGCTTCGATCGCATTCTACTTGCTCGCGTCCTGTTCACTTTGATGACCGCCGGCTGGGCCGTGCTCACGGTATTCGCCGACTTCAACAAGACGCACGCGACCAATCCGAAATGGACGCCGCATGCGCGCTTCCACGTCGTCTGGCAGATTTCGAGCTATGTCGGCTTCGGTCTGCTCGCCTGCGCGCTGATCTGGTGGCCCGGGCCGCTTGTCGTCGAACGGCTTTATCTGGTCGCGCTTATGGGTGCGATCGTCTACGCCGCCTTTTTCGCGGCCTTGATTGCCATGCCGATCTATGGCGGCGCGGCCTACGACGACAACGGCTACCAGCCGTTCAACGCGCCGGTCCCGCTGTTCGCGAAAAAATGGGACGCCAACATCACCGCCTTCTCGATCCAGTTGGTGATCCTGGCCGCAGGCATATTAACGGTCGCCGGCGCGACCAGCTAAAGCCAGCCGCTCAGCCCCAACAGGCCGCCACACAGGAACATCCACAGCGGATTGATGCGCGTGGCGTAGGCGACCGCGGCAGTCACGGCGGTAATGAGGCCGGCATAGATCGTATGGTCGGCGCTGCGCGCCAGCACAAAGGCGCTGGCCCCGATCAGCCCAATCGAGAGCGGCACCATGCCGGCCTGGATCGCGATCCGCCAGCGCGCCTCTTTGAAGCGGTCCCAGACCCGCGCCACTAAAAACGCCAGCATGCAGGTCGGGCCGCACATTGCCGCGGTCGCGACCGCGCCGCCGGCAAAACCCGCGACGTGATAGCCGATCAATGCGACGATAATGACGTTCGGTCCCGGCGATATCTGCGCGATCGCGTACATGTCGGCGAACTGGCGGTCGTTCATCCAATGCATCAGCTCGACCGCGACGCGGTGCATTTCCGGGATTGCCGCATTGGCGCCGCCGACCGCGAACAGCGACAGCAGCGCGAAATAACCGGCGAGCGACGTGAGCGGGGACGAGTTCATCGCTTGAACCACGCCAGGGCGATGCTGAACGGCGCCAGCCCCAGGAACACGTAAGGCAGCGGCCAATGCATGAGAGCGACGCCGGTAAAGGCGAGGATCGCGAACAGCGGCGCCGAATCCCAGCGCTTGAGAAACATCGGCGCAGCCATCTTGATGACCACCGCGATCAAC
>DAIMKK010000245.1:4289-4905 GCA_036721745.1 Pseudolabrys sp.
ATCAACAGGCCGACGGCCGCAGCGGTGACGCCGGTAAGAATCCGGCTCAACGTCGCAACCCCGCCGAACCGCTCGTACAAAATCGCCAGCACCGTGACGATCATCAGCGGCGGGCCGAGCAGGCCGGCGAGCGCCACCACGGCGCCGGCCGGGCCGCCGAAGCGCGAGCCGAACACCACCGAAAAATTGATCACGTTCGGGCCGGGCAAAAATTGCGACAGCGCGAAGGTCTCGTTGAATTCCTCGGTGGTCATCCAGCGCTTCTTCTCGACGATGGCGCGGCGCGCCCACGGCAAGGCGCCGCCGAAGCCGGAGATCGAGACCAGCGCGAAGGCGCGGAACAGTTCGGCGAGCGAGGGATGAAAGGCGGGCGGCGGCGCAGGAGATTCGGACATTTGCCGAAAAACATTAGCGCGCGACGGCAGGCGCGACTAGTCGCGTCGGCGCGAGGCACCAATGCGATTAGATCGCGCTTTCGCGCCAAACACGTAGCAATGCTGGAAGCGGCTCAATAAGATTAAGCTATTGATTTATCTGGCGCTCCCTAGGGTTGTGCCACAACCTAGCGATTTCAATAACTTGCAGTGTCAAACTTCTCTAACGGCGCTCACGGGCG
>DAIMKK010000246.1:0-4887 GCA_036721745.1 Pseudolabrys sp.
CAAGATGTCGCCGGTCGATCTGGTGCTGGTCGAAGGCTTCAAGCGCGACGCCTTTCCCAAGCTTGAGATCCACCGTATCGCCAACGGCAAGCCGTTGATCCACCCGGAAGATCCGCACATCATCGCGGTCGCTTCCGACAGCGCGCTGCCGGCGGCGAAGGTGCCGGTGGTCGATCTCAACGACATCGAGGTGATCGCCGACCTGCTGTTGAAACATGCCGTGCCGATTTCAGAAGCCTCCGCTCCCCGGATCAACTGATGGCGCAGCTCACCGACGACTGTTTCGCGTTTTTCGGTCCGCTGCTGTTGCTCGAACATATGGAGCGGCTGATCGGCGAGCGTGTCGCGCCGGTGGCCGAGACCGAGCGGGTGACGTTGCGCGCGGCGCGCGGTCGCGTGACCGCCGCCGACGTCAAGGCGCCAGTCGATCTGCCGCCGTTCGATAATTCGGCGGTCGACGGCTATGCCGTGCGCCATGCCGATTTGCGCGGCGTTGGCGACAGCAAATTGACAATCGCCGGCCGGCTGACCGCCGGCGCACGGGCGGATGTGGTGCTCAAGCCGGGTGAGGCCATCCGGATTTTCACCGGCGCCGCCATGCCGGCGGGCGCCGATACGGTTTTCATGCAGGAAGATGTGACGGTGGAGGGCGATCAGGTGATCGTGCCGGAGGGCCTGAAGCTCGGCTCCAACCGGCGGCTGGCCGGCGAGGATATCGCCGCCGGCCAGGTGGCGCTGCCGGCCGGCACCGTGCTGGAGCCGCAGCATATCGCGCTTGCTGCCGCGCTCGGCATCATCGAGATAGTGGTGCGTCGCCGGCTGAAGGTCGCGATCTTTTCGACCGGCGACGAGGTGGTCGAGCCTGGTAGCGCACGTGGCGGGGCGGCGATCTTTGACGCCAACCGGTATCTCTTGAGCGAATTGCTGGAGCGGCTGGGTGCCGTGGTGACCGATCTCGGTATCCTAGCCGACGATCCGGACGCGCTGGCGCGCGCGCTTGCCAAGGCGGCCGCCTGGCATGACCTTGTCATCACGTCCGGCGGCGTTTCCACCGGCGAAGCCGACCATGTGCGCGGCGCGGTCGAGCGCATCGGCAACCTGGTGTTCTGGCGTGTCGCCATCAAGCCGGGACGGCCGGTGGCGATGGGCGTGATCCGCGCGGCTCCGCGCAAAGACTACGCTGCAAACAGCGGCGCCGCGTTCGTTGGATTGCCGGGCAATCCGGTGGCGGTGTTCGTGACCTTTGTGCGGGTGGTGAAGCCGTTGCTGCGACGGCTTTCCGGCGCGCGGCTGAAAAGCCTGCTGCCGCTGCCGGTGCGCGTCGCTTTCGCCTACCGGAAAAAGAAGGACCGCCGCGAATATGTGCGCGTCGCACTGCGGCGCGCGGCCGACGGCGAACTCGAAGCGGTCAAGCATCCGCAAGACGGCGCCGGCATCCTGACGTCGCTGACCGAGACCGACGGCTTGCTGGAATTTCCCGAAGACGTGACGGCGATCGAGCCGGGCGCCCGCGTCGGCTTCCTGTCTTACGCGGCGCTCATCGGCTAGAACTTAAGCTCCGAGCCGTACACTCGACCCGCTGGTGAAGGCCTTGTCGGCCGGCTCCTGCATACTGTTGAGCACGACGCCGCCGATCACCGCGATGACGACAGCCGCCACGCAGGCGACGATGAATGTTTTCATGGAATTGGTTCCTCTCCCCGACGCCCCATAGCTTGCAACTATATCAGATATGGGTGCGGCGCGAGGCCGGTCAAGATTTCAGAGTCCTGAATGCTGCAGCGCAATGCGCGTCGCGCGCTCGGCGTCTTCGGGCGTGTTGATGTTGAGGAACGGGTCGACCGGCTCCGCCGGCCAATCGGCGACCGCGACGCCATGCCGCGCGGTCCAGATCTCGATCTTGCGCAGGCCCTCGTCGACCAGCGCCTTGCGCAGGCTCTCGCGCAGCGCCAGCGGCCATAGGCCGACCACCGGATGTCGCCATTCGCCCGAGCGCGCGCAGGCGAGCCGCGCGCCGGCGCCCAGCTCGCGGCGGGCCAGGTGCAGGCGTTCCACCAGGTCGTCGGGCAGGAACGGGCAGTCGCCCGGCACGCTGAGCAGCCATTCAATGCCGTTGTCCTGCGATGCCAGCCAGTCGAGCCCGGCCAGGATGCCGGCAAGCGGGCCCGGATAGTCCGGCACGTTGTCGGGCACCACCGGCACCTCGGTATCGGCGAAGCGCGCCGGGTCGCCATTGGCGTTAATGATCATGCCGGTGCATTGCCCCGATAGGGTCGCCAATACGCGGTCGAGGATCGATACGCCGCCGATCTCGATGCGCGCCTTGTCGCCGCCACCCATGCGGCGCGCCAAGCCGCCGGCAAGCACCAGGCCAAGGGTGGGGGGGATCGGACTATCCATTGTCATTCCGGGGCGCGAGCGAAGCGAGCGAACCCGGAATACAGCTGCATCCGCGTTCGTCTCTGGATTCCGGGTCCGCGCTAACGCGCGTCCCGGAATGGCAGGTAGTTTCACTCATCATGCACGGCGGCCTTGCGTCGGTGCTCGGCGCCTTCCTCTTCGACGAAGGCGAGGTCCTGATCGAATACGATGCGGTCTTCCCCGGCGAGCGCGACGAAACGTTTTCCCCGCGCGCGCCCGATCAGCGTCAAGTTCGCCTTGCGCGCCAGCTCGACGCCCCAGGCGGTGAAGCCCGAGCGTGAAATCAGGATCGGAATGCCCATGCGTACGGTCTTGATCACCATTTCCGAGGTCAACCGCCCGGTAGTATAGAAAATCTTGTCGGCGGCCTTCACCCTCTGCTTGAACATCCAGCCGGCGATCTTGTCGACCGCGTTGTGCCGGCCGACGTCCTCCATATAGACCAGCGGCTGGTCTTCCTTCGCCAGCACGCAGCCGTGAATGGCGCCGGCTTCGAGATAGAGTGAGGGCGTGGTGTTGATCTTGTGGGTCAGCGCATAAAGCCATGAGGTGCGCAATTTCGCCTTCGGCAGCGTGATGTCCTCCAGTGCCTCCATCAGGTCGCCGAACACGGTGCCCTGCGCGCAGCCGGAGGTCTGCACTTTCTTCTTGAGCTTTTTCTCGTAATTGGTCTTGCGCTTGGTTCGCACCACGACGACCGCCAATTCCTCGTCGTAATCGACGCCGGTCACCACGTCGTCTGGCAACAGCATGTTCTGGTTGAGCAGATAGCCGATCGCCAGATATTCCGGATAATCCCCGATGGTCATGGCGGTGACGATCTCCTGCGAGTTGAGGAAGATCGTCAGCGCACGCTCGACCGTGACCGAGGTCTCGATCTTGGCGCTGGTCTGGTCGATGCCGGTGACGCGTTCGGTCAGCCGCGGGTCCTGCGGGTTGGGCCGGATGATGTAGGTGTCGGTTTTCTTGTCCATGGCACCACTATAGCAGGTTTTTCAACCGGCCGAATATTGCCCACACGGCGTATGATCCCGAAAAGTGGGACCCGGTTTTCGGAAAAGATCATACGCAAACAACAAGTGGGCAGCGCTTCGCACATAACAGGAGTTTCCATGCGCGCCGTCATACCTCTAATATGGGGTCAACGGTAACGAGCCGCCAACGGCTCGCCTGTTTTTTGGGAGGGAATTGACGATGCTGCGCGGAACCAAAGATCTCATGCTGCCGACCACCATCACCGGCTCGCTGCCGCGGCCGAGTTGGTACACGCAGAACCTCGGCATGCGCAGCTTCCTCGATGCGATGGTGAACAACCAGTTCCGCGAGCAATATGTAGACACCGTCGGCATCTATCTGCACGAGCAGGAAATGGCCGGCCTCGACATCGTCACCGACGGCGACGCGCATTTCGACTCGGATGTCGGCGGCCAGAGCTGGACCAATTATCCGCCGCGCCACATGGGTGGCTTCGACAAGAATCCGCAGCCGACGCCGGCCGGCAAAGGCGGCCTGGCGTTCCCGCCCGGTCAAATCCTGCACGACTATCTTGAATCGCGCGTGATGCCGGGCATCAGCGGCCCGGTCAGCCGCGGCGACCTGCAATACGCCGCCATGTGGAAGGTGGCGCAGCGCATGACCAAGAAGCCGGTCAAGTTCGGCACTATCGGGCCTGAGCTGGTCGCCTTCGCGGTGCAGGACAGGCACTACAAGTCGATCAAGGACCGCATCCTGGCGATCACCGACGCGCTAAACGAGGAACTTCATTCGCTCGCCGATGCCGGCTGCCAAGTGATCCAGTTCGAGGAGCCGCAGATCCATCTGCTGTCGATTCGCAAGATCGTCGACGAGGTGATCAACCCGGCCTTCAGCGTCGAGGTGTTCAACCGCACCGTGAAGGGCCTGCGTGACAAAACGGAAGTCTGGTGCCATACCTGCTGGGGCAACCCCTCCCAGCAAAGAATGTTCACGAGCGTGCAGAGCTATAAGTCGGCGCTCGAAATGCTCAACAAGGTCGACGCCGACGTGATCACCTTCGAATCGGTCAGCGCCGGCGGCGCGGATCTCGAAGCCTTCGGCAAAATCATCACCGGCAAAAAGATCGCCATCGGCGTCATCGACCATCACTCGCTGCAGGTCGAGCGGCCGGACGAAATCGCCGACCACATCCGCCGCGCGCTCAAGTTCATTCCGGCCGAGCGGCTGGTAATCTCGTCCGACTGCGGCATGGGCCGCGAGGGCATGAGCCGCCGCCACGCCTATTACAAGATCGTGTCGCTGGTGCTCGGCACCAACATTGTGCGCAAGGAGCTCGGCCTCCCGCAGGCCGAATGCCTGGCCGCCGATCCGCGCTATTCGCTGGTGGTACACAGCGCCTGAAGCGCTCCTGCAGCGTTACCAAAGACTGAACGCGTAGGGGGCAATTTCTCCGACTGGTTTGGCGGGGTTTCAATAAATTTGTGTGCATTG
>DAIMKK010000247.1:0-3117 GCA_036721745.1 Pseudolabrys sp.
AACATAGCAGCGCGATCATGGTGCGCTGAGGTTAGGCGATTCCTTCGGCTAATCAATACGAATGAGGTTTTCGGTACACACACCGGTGCTGCACGCAACGGCACCGGGCTTAGCGTTTCTCCAATAGGCCGCCGGCTATTTTGAATGTGGCGATTTCCGCTTAGACACAAAAATCATCCGTAATTTTAGCGCCCTAATGATTTTCTTACTTGGCCGTTGTCGATTGTGAAGGACCTGGTTGATTAGGGTTCGGTTAGTGCCGGTCTTTTTTGCCCACGCTGCTTGGCCTCCTGCTCGCTTCACCTCAGAGCGGAGCAAGGGCCAAGGGCGGGATCGAGAGCGTCCATCCCCTGCGTGGTCCTGAGCTGCGAGCGTTGCGGCCGTTGCAGGGAGCGAGCCCCTATGTGTTTGTGACTGAAGCCGGCACGCCTGCTACTACGATCTCAAGAACATTATCGATCTAATACGCTATCTCGTGCCCCTGCCGGTGCCACAACGTTGGCGCCGACGAATGATCGCTCTTGGCTCCGGTGATCCGACCCGGCTCGTCTGCTCAACGTTGATCGCGCAGGCATTCCAAGCGATCCACTATCCAATCCTGCCCAAGATCACATTGGTGGAATGCAACGCGGCGCGTCGTGAGATTCTGGAAATCCGCCACCATTCGCTCTATGCCCCGCGTGACTTCGACATCTCACCGTACTTTTCGGTGATCAAGCCTACAATCGAAAAAGGATTCGATTACAAACAGATGCACTGGGCTGACCTGCCACAAACACGCAAGGAAGTGCTCAACTCAGCCGCCTCAAATAGCATACTACGCTAATTTAAGATCGAGAGACGATTGAAGCTGCGAGATCAAGAACATCAACTCGATCCGACGCGATGTGGGGTTTTGGCAGATTTTGTTGCAAAAATCGGCGGGGTCAGGCGTTTGGATAATAATCGAATCCGGGGGCGGTTTTATTAAATCAATGTTCACGAATCATTGTTGCGAGCAATCGTTCCTGTTTTCGAAGACAAGATGTCTTGATTAATGGAACGTTTCCAGCCGGCTAATGGAACTTCAGCGGCAACGAGACAATGACCCTCGCCAACATGCGCGGCGGTGCTGTGGAACCGGAACCGCCAAGATCATCACATCGGTGGAATACCGGCTTTGTTGATGATGTCGCCCAATTTCGCGGTTTCCGACGCCATGAACTTGGCGAGCGCCTCCGGGCCCGGCGAGGTCGGCTCGGCGCCCTGTTCAACAAAGCGATGCATCAGCGCGGGATCTTTGATCGCGTCGGCTAGCGCCTTATAGAGCTTGTCGATGATTGGCTTCGGCGTGCCGGCGGGCGCCAGCAAGGCCAGCCAAGCGCCGGTCACGTAGTTCTTCACGCCGGCTTCTTCCGACGTTGGCACATCGGGCAGGGCGGTCATGCGCTTGTCGCTGGTAACCGCGAGCGCGCGCGCGTCGCCTGACTTCAATATGCCGAGTACATTCGGCAGCAATTGGAAGCCAAGTGGGACCTGGCCGGCGAGGAAATCTGGCGTGTATTGCGCGATGTTACGGTAGGGGACGTGAGTTAGCTCGACGCCGGTGATCTGCTCGAAATAGACCGCGGCAATGTGTTGCGAGCTACCGACGCCGACCGTGCCGTAATTGAGTTCCTTGGGATGCGCCTTGGCGTAAGCGATCAATTCGGTCAGAGTCTTCGGTGGCATCTTGGAATTTATGACTATGACATTGGGCAAGACGGCGAAAAGCGAAATCGGCGTCAGTTCCTTCATCGGATTGTAGCCGAGGCTCTTAAACAAGGTGATGTTGGCCGCCAGCGGACCGGACGTGCTCATCAGCAGAGTGTAGCCATCCGGTGTGGCTTTAGTGGCGGCCGCGGTTCCGGTGTTGCCGCCGGCGCCTGGCTTGTTTTCTACGACGAAATTTTGGCCCAGCGACTTCGACATTTCGTTCAACATGATTCGGGTGATGACATCGCTTGCACTGCCGCCGGCGAAGGGCACGATCACCTGGATTGGCCGGGTCGGGTAGTCTTGCGACTGTGCAGCCGGCGCTGCGGCGATGAAGGCTGCCGCCACAATCGGCAGCAATGTTGTCAGTTTCAATGTACGCATAGTGCTTCCTCCGAATTTGTTTTTCATTGGTTTTCGGTCCCAGTCATACGGAGATAATCGCGAGCAGTTTTTCACGGGCGGCTTCGTCATTCGCGCGGCCACTCATCACGATACGCCCGCGCTCGATAACTGCAAACCGATCGCAAACCGCCAGCGCCTGATGCACATTCTGCTCGACCAGCAGAATCGAGCATCCGGCTTGTTTCATGTCCCTGATGATGGCGAACAGGTCGGCGACAATCATCGGCGCCAGGCCCTCGCTCGGCTCGTCGATCAGCAGCAAGCGCGGCTCTCCGACCATGACGCGAGCCATCGCCAGCATCTGCTGTTCGCCGCCGGACAGCGTGGTGCCGGACTGCCGTCCGCGCTCCGACAGGCGTGGAAAGCGCGCATGGACAGCATCCAACGCGGCGCGATTGCTCGCGGCCGAGCGGCCTGGAGCCTGGAGGAAGCCGAGCGTGAGATTCTCTTCGACCGTGAGTCCTGGGAAAATCCTTCGGTCTTCCGGCACGAAGCCGATACCGCGGCGTGCGATGCGATCCGCGGTCAGGCCGTCAATCCGTTCGCCGTTGAACGCGATCTGGCCGGCGGTCGGTTTGATCCAGCCGGCGACCGTCTTGAGCAGCGTCGTCTTACCGACGCCATTGCGGCCGAAAATGCCAAACACCTCGCCGTCGCGCACGGTGAGGTCGATGCCCTGGATGATGAGGCTCGGTCCGTAGTGGGTGTGCAGGTTGCGGATGTCGAGCATGGTCAGGCGTGCCCGAAATAGGCAGTCTGCACCGCCGAGTTGCTGCGAACCTCGGTGGGCAGGCCCTCGGCCAGCTTCTGGCCCTGGTGCATCACGATCACATGATCCGACAGGCTCATGACCAGCCCGATATCGTGCTCGATCAGCAGCACGGTTACATCGGAGGCAAGCGACTTGATGAGGGCGGCGGTTTCTTGCGTGTCGCCGTGGCTCATTCCCTGTGTCGGCTCGTCGAGCAGCAAGAGTTT
>DAIMKK010000247.1:3127-4865 GCA_036721745.1 Pseudolabrys sp.
CCTGCCGGATAATGCGCCTTGCCGGCCAGCGCAAAGCAATGCAGCAACTCGTCGACGCGCGCCGACGCGATACGGCTGGCACGCACTGGTCGCCAAGCCATCGCCAACGGCTCGAGGATTTGCGCTGCCAGCCGGAGATTTTCCGCCACCGACAGATCGAAGAACAGATTGGTGATCTGGAACGATCGCGTCAGTCCAGCCGCCTGCATGCGGTAGGGCGGGCGTCCCGTATAGTCGAGGCCCTCGATCAGCACCTGACCGCTGCGTGGCCGCAACGCGCCCGAGATCAGATTGAACAACGTCGATTTTCCGGCGCCGTTCGGTCCGATCACGGCGGTGATGCTATTGCGCACAACCGCGAAGCTGACCAGATCGACCGCGCGCAAGCCGCCGAAGCTCACCGAAAGATCGCGAATTTCCAGGATCGGAGCGGTCATGGCTCGCGCTCCCGCGAAAGCCAGCGCTCGATCGCCGGCCGCACGATGCCCATCAAGCCTTTCGGCAGGAACACGACCGCGCCCATGAACAACAGGCCAATCACGATCAGGTGGTGCTCGGTGTAGCTGCCGACCACAGACTTCAGCACCGTCAGCAGCAAGCCGCCGTAGAGCGCGCCAACCAGCGTGCCTGCGCCGCCGGTGACGACTGTGATGACCGCGTTGCCGGAGGTTGCGAAGAACAGCAGTTCCGGCGAGACGAAACCGCGGAGCATCGGATACAGCGAACCCGACAGCGCCGCGATCATGGCGGCAATGACGTAAGCCGCGAGCCGGGCATTCATGGTGCGATAGCCGAGGAAGGGTATGCGGCTTTCATTGGCACGCAGCGCGATCAGCAGGCGGCCGAACGGCGTATCGAGCAGATAGGCCGACAGCGCATAGAAGACGATGACGATTGCCAACACGAACAGGAAGAAGCCAGCTGGCGAGGCGCTCGACAGCGATGCGACGCCGAGATTGATATTGATAACGGGGACACCAATAAGCCCGTCGGAGGCGCCCAGCGCACGCGTATTGTAGACGATCTTGGCGGCGACCTGCGCCATGCCGAAAGTGATGAGTGCGAAATAAACTCCGCGCACGCGCTGCACGATGAAGCCGCCGACCAGTCCGGCGACAATCGAGACCGCTGCGGTTGCGCCGAAGGCCACCCAGAACGATGGTGTTACCATCAGCATCAGTGCGGAGACATAGGCGCCAAGTCCGAAGAACAATGCCTGGCCGAGCGACAGCAAGCCGGTATAGCCGAGCAGGATGTCGACCGAGAGAGCCAAGCCCGCAAAAATCAGCGCTTCGGTGGCGAGCCGCAGATAGAACGTATCGTGCATCACCGCGCCCGCCGCTGCGAAGGCTAACGAGGCCGCCACCAGCAGGCCGACGAGCACATGGCTCGCCCGCATCGATCGGGTAAGGGCGTCAACCATGACCGAGCCGGTTGAACAGGCCCTGCGGCCGCACCATCAGCATCGCCACCATGATCCCGAACACGATCGGGTCGGACCAGACCGGCGAGATATAGAGCGAGGCGATTGCCTGAATCTGTGTCAGCAGCAGCCCCGCGACCACCACGCCGGCAATGCTGCCCATGCCGCCGACGATGACGACGGTGAAGGCCAACAGGATGAAATCGCGGCCCATGGTGGGGAAGACGGTATAGATCGGCGCCAGTAGCACGCCGGCGAGGCCGGCCAGCGCCACCCCAAACGCAAAAGCGCCGGCATAGACGTGCTGCACAGGGA
>DAIMKK010000248.1:0-4864 GCA_036721745.1 Pseudolabrys sp.
CTGCCCGCGCCATCGTCGAGCGGCTGATCGGCAGCGCGCCGAGCGACAAGGCGGTCGCCGCGGCGGTCGCCGACGTGCTCAAGAACTAAGGACGCGGGGCATGCTGTTCGACGCAGAAACCTGGGTGGCGCTGGCCTTTGTGGTGTTCGTGGCCGGGCTTGGCTATATCGGCGTGCACCGCATGATCAACAAATCGCTCGACGAGCGGGCCGGCCGCATCAAGGCCGAGCTCGACGAGGCGCGCAAGCTCAAGGATGAGGCCGCGCAATTGCTGGCCGACTACCAGCGCAAGCGCGGCGAGGCCGAGAACGAGGCGCAGGAGATCATCGCCGGCGCCAAGGCCGAGGCCGAGCGGCTTGCCATCGAAGCCAAGGTCAAGATCGAGGAATTCGTTTCACGGCGCACCAAGATGGCCGAAGTCAAGATCGCCCAGGCCGAAGCACAGGCCGCCGCCGACGTGCGCAGCGCCGCCGCCGAAGCCGCCGTCGCCGCCGCCGCCAAGGTGCTCGCCCAAGAAGCCAAAGGCCCACTTGCGGGCGAGTTGATCGCCAAGGGCATCGATGATGTCCGCAAAAAGCTGAACTAGCGCGTGGGCTAACGGCGCGCGGTTCCGGTCAGCTCGCGCAGGGCTTGGCGCTAACGTGCACACCCTTCACCAGCGCGGCGAGTGCGGTGCGCGCATTGGACTGCAACTCGTCGAGCGAGAAATAGCCGCGGCCGTAAGTCTCGCTCATCAGACGCTCGATACGATTGTCATCGGTGGTGGCCCAGGCCTTGATCACGTAGCGCCTGGCGTCCTCGCCATACGTATGTCCATAGCTCCACGCCTGGGTATCGCGTTGCCCATAGTAATTATTGATCATGCGAATAAGAAGCTCGTGGCCATCGGTGGTGCAGTGGCTTGACCAAGGTTTGTCGAGCGTCTCCAGCGTTATTTTGCGCGTGCGGTCGCGGTTCTCCACGTTGTAGCGCTCGTTGACCATCCACGGGTCCTGGCCTTGCCGAGTTGCGGCGTTGACGACCGGCACGGACGCGCTTGAGACATTGGCCGATGGAGGCCAGATAAAGGTTGCCGCTACGATATTGGCGAAGACGATGCCGCCAATGAAATACAGAACGAGCCTCATTGCCGGCTCTCCGCCTTGCGGGCGACGCGGCACTCAGCTTTTGGTACTTCGGGCGGGCCACCGCTCCACATGAAAGCGTGCCGGCGGATGGCGCTCGGGAAGTCTTCCCGCGCGATGCCGCCCTGGCCGATCGCTTCGCGCAACGCTTTGTGCACGTTGACATCGGCAGGTGTTTTGAAGGCCGCGGCGGCGCTGTCGAGCCGATCATCGCTGCTGCTGGGGCAGCCGCCGACCCCAGGCTTGCAAAACGCCATGTCGTGCCAGGCCTTGACGTAGTTCGACAGCGCCTCAATCAGGTTCTTCCGCATGGTGTCGTCGCAGGGCGACAGCCTATATGCGGTCGACGCCTGTAGGAGATCGAGACGAAGTTTGTCGCGCTCCGCGTTGCCGTCGCTCTGCAAGGTCTTGGATTCTTCCCAGCCTTTGCGAAGACCCTTTTTCACCGCCTCGTCGAAAGTCGGGATGCGTACGTCCGGCTTCATCGGCGCGACGCCGACCGTCATGACCGGGAAGCCCATGTTGCCCCATGAGACGCTGACGAAGGTCAGCACGAACAGGCCGACGGCGAACAAGGTAAAACGAACCGTGCTCATGACACGTGCCCCATCAATCCCTCCTCGCGCTACCATGCGCGTCGTTAAAACCAGGCTAGGAAATTGCGCGCGCAAGTAGGCAAGGATTTCATCGTAACCGGCGGGTTAACAGGCGAGTGAGATTCTTAATAAAATGCGTGCGGCTGCCGCGGCGCCGATTGCGCGATGAAGACTTAAGAGCGTCTCTTGGCGGGCAGGCGCTATCAGCTCTGCTTCGGCTTTGCCGCCGGCTTCTTGGCAACCGGCTTGCGCTTGACCGGCGGCTTCTTTTCCGGCTGGGCTCCGATCGGATCGAAGCCGACATAGACTACGTAGGCGTCGATCAAACCCAGCGGCTGCGGCAGCGGGAATGCGATGTCGGGTTCGATATGCGTGAAGACGACGCGATCGATCGAAGCGTTCACGGTCACTGTTTCGCGGCCGAATTTCGACGTCACCGCCTTGGGATTGACGCCTTCTTGCACCACCGCGATGCGCAGCGGCACATCGACGGTGCCGGGGCCGCCGGCCGGCCCGGTAATGACGCGGCCCTCGATGCCGACTTTCATGGTCATGATGCCGGCATTCACGTGACATTCGCGCGCGGTGCGGATGATGGAGCCCTGGTAGCGCACGTCGAGCGCGGCCGGATTGCCGTCAGCGGGCTTGCTGCCGATCATGAGGGTCGACGCGCCGGTGCGCACGCGCACTTCCGGGCAGTCGATATCATCGGCTGAAATATTGGCGGTGCCGCCGGCGGACGGCGCATCGTTGGTCGCCTTCGACGATGAACTGAAATAATCCAAAGGCGACGACTTGAGCAGATCGCTGGCGGTGCTGCAGCCGCTTAGCGCCACAGCCAGGGCCATGAGCGCGAGCGTGCCCGCACCGCTGCGTACGGTTTGTTCAGTTCGTCCGCTACCCATTTGTCCCGGCTCACGTTTCATTAGGGCGCCCCGCCCTTGCCCGCCTTATAGCAGGCCAACCTTATAGCAAGCCAAGCATGGCAACCCAAAGGCGGCCGGGCTCAATCAACGTCGTCCTTGAGCCGCGCGTAGAGCAGATGATCCTGCCACACGCCATTGATGCACAGATAGCTGCGCGCATAGCCTTCGCGCTGGAAGCCGGTCTTCTCCAGCAGGCGGACCGAGGCGGTATTGCCCGGGATGCAGGCCGCCTCCAGGCGGTGCAGCCGCAGCGTCGTGAAACAGAACGGGACCAAGGCGCGCATCGCCGCGGTCATGTAGCCTTTGCGGGCGAACGGCGCACCGGTCCAATAGCCGATGCTGCCCGCTTGCGCGACACCGCGGCGGATATTGGCCAGCGTCAGCCCGCCGACCAGCGAGTCATCCTCGCTGCGGTAGATCAGGAAGGCATAAGCGAGATCGTTGCGCAAATCCTCGGCGTAGCGTTTGAGCCGCCGGCGGAACGCGCCACGCGTGAGATCGTCGTCGGGCCAGGTCGGTTCCCAGGGAACCAGGAAGGCGCGGCTCCGCTCGCGCAAGGCCGCCCACTCGGCATAGTCGCCGCTTTGCGGCACGCGCAGCGTAATCCCGGCGCCGGCGATGGCCGGGAGGATTTCATTGCTGCTGACGGTGCGGAAAAACGCCATGGGCGATATTAGCTGTTTGCTCCCCGATCAGGCTGCCCGGCGCACGAGACTTTCAGCGATCGCGGCCGTGCTGGCAAGGCCGTTGCCAGGTCCGAGCGCCGCGATCGCCGGCCTGCTGCGTCCGATCAGCGCACGTCCGGCGGCGCGCGCGCTCTCGACCGTCACCGCGTCCACTTTTGCGACGATTTCGTCGAGCGGGATCGGCCGGCCGAAGGCCAGCATCTGGCGCGCGATCTGGCCGAGGCGCGCCTCCGAGCTTTCAAGCGCCATCAGCAACCCGGCTTTCATCTGCGCCTTGGCGCGCGCGACCTCGGCCTCGTTGAGCGTTTCGGTGGCGAGCGCGATCTGATCGATTGCCACCCGCATCAATTCCGGTGCGTCCTTCTCGTCGGTGCCGGCGTAGAGCGCGAACAGGCCGATGTCGGCATAAGGCATGTGGAAGGCGTGGATCGCGTAGCACAGCCCGCGATTCTCGCGCACCTCCTGGAACAGCCGCGACGACATGCCGCCGCCGAGCACGCTGGTGAACACCTGCAGGCTGTAGAGTTGCTCATCGCGCACCGGAAGGCCTTGCAGCGCCAGTGCGATATGTACCTGCTCGAGATCGCGCGTCTCGACCCTGGTGCCACCGCCAAAATGCGCCGGTTCCGGCGCCGGCGCTTGCGGCCCGGTGAAACTCGCAAAACGTCTCTCGGCCTCGGCGACGATGCGCTCGTGCTCGATCGCACCCGCCGCCGCCACCAGCATGTTCGGCGCGCGATAGTTGCGCGCGAGATAGGTGCGCAGCCGCGCCGGGTTGAACGAGCGCACCGTCTCCGGCGTGCCAAGAATGGTGCGGCCGACCGGCTGGCCGGGAAACGCGATCTCGTGCAGGCGGTCGAAGACCACGCCGTCGGGATCGTCTTCGCTGGCGCCGATCTCCTGCACGATGACGTTCTGTTCACGCCGCAATTCCTCCGGATCGAAGGTCGGCTCGGTCAGGATGTCCGCCATCACGTCGAGCGCGAGCGGCACGTCGGCCTTGAGCACGCGGGCGTAATAAGCGGTCGATTCCGCGCTGGTCGCGGCATTGAGCTCGCCGCCGACCGCCTCGATCTCCTCGGCGATCACCCGCGCGCTACGCCGCTTGGTGCCCTTGAAGGCCATATGTTCGAGCAGATGAGAAATGCCGTGTTCATCGGGCATTTCGTTGCGGCCGCCGGCGCCGACCCAGACCCCGAGCGAGGCGGATTCCAGATGCGGCATACGGTCGGTCACCACCGACAGGCCGGAGGCAAGCCGCGTTATTTCGACGCTCATGCCGCTGCTCCTTCGCGCGCCGCACGCGACGCCGATGCCACGTATCGTTCGACCGCCGCCTGATCGGCCGGCAGCACGGTGACGCGCTCCGCCCGGTCGGTGAGATCGACCAGCCAGTCGGGCAGCGCGGGCGCGACCCCGCAAGCAGCCTTGACCGCGTCCGGAAATTTTGCCGGGTGCGCGGTCGACAGCACCACCATCGGCACCGACGGATCGCGCGCCTCTTTCTCGGCCACCGCCAGGCCGACCGCGGT
>DAIMKK010000249.1:0-4860 GCA_036721745.1 Pseudolabrys sp.
CAGCAGATCAACCAGGGCCAGATGGACCGCTGGTCGATCGTTACCACGCTCAATTATCTGCCGCACGACAACGAGGTCGAGATCGTGCTGGCGAAAGCCAAGCACTATCGCAACGAGCAGGGTCGCGACATTGTCAACAAGATGGTGCGCGTCGCCGACTTGACGCGCAACGCCTTCATGAACGGCGACATCTCGACGGTGATGAGCCCGCGCACGGTGATCACCTGGGCGGAGAATTCCGAGATCTTCAACGATGTCGGTTTTTCCTTCCGGCTCACCTTCCTCAACAAGTGCGACGAGTTGGAGCGGCCGATCGTGGCGGAATTTTATCAGCGCTGCTTCGGCGTCGAGCTGCCGGAGAGCGCGGTGAACGTGGCGCTGTCCTGAAGATTACCTCTCCCCTTGCGGGAGAGGGAGAAGAGCCCATGGCCTCCAATATCAAAAGCAAGCCGTCGTCGAAGGACTCGCCGACCGAGCCATTCAAACGCGCGGTCACCGGCTGCTTGCGCGCGATCGCCCGCAAGCCGGAGCTGGAGGTTTCCTTCGCCGCCGAGCGCCCCGGCCTGATGGGCGGCAAGGTTCGCCTGCCGGAGCCGCCGCGCAAGCTCAGCAAGGGCGAAGCGGCGATCGTGCGCGGCCATGCCGATGCCATTGCGTTGCGCATCGCCTGCCACGATCCGGCTGTGCATCGCCGCCTGCAACCGGGCGGCCAGCAGGCGCGCGCGGTGTTCGAGGCGGTCGAGCAGGCGCGCGTCGAGGCGATCGGCGCGCGGCGCATGGACGGCGTCGCCAAGAATCTGACCGCCATGCTGGACGAGAAATTCCACCGCGGGAAATTCGACGACATCACCGAGCGCGCCGACGCGCCGATCGAGGACGCGCTGGCGCTCATGGTGCGCGAGCGGCTGACCGGCATGGCGCCGCCACCGGCGGCCAAGAAGCTGGTCGATCTCTGGCGCCCGCTGATAGAGGACCGCGCCGGCCGCGATCTCGACCGGCTGGAAGACGTGCTCGAGGACCAGCGTCAGTTCGGCGACGCGGTGCACGACCTGCTCGACGCGCTCGAAATGGGCGACGACCGCAGCCGCGATTCCGAGGAGGAAGACGAGGACGGCGAGGAGGATCGCCGCAAGCAGGATTCCGGCGAGGATGGCGACGCTGCCGATTCGGACGAGATGAACCGCATGAGCACGGAGGACACGCAAGTCTCCGCCGAGGACATGCCCGACGCTTCCGCCGAAGCGGCCGACGCGCCGACCGCCGACATGGCCGACGACACCGACATGGGCGACGCCGAAACCCCGGGTGAGCCGCAGCGGCCGCGTCATTTTGGCCAGAACGAGCCGCGCGGTCCGGATTATCGCGCCTTCACCGCCAAATTCGACGAAACGATCGCCGCCGAAGAGCTGTGCGAACCGGAGGAATTGGACCGCCTACGCGGCTATCTCGACAAGCAGCTGTCGAATTTGCAGGGCGTGGTCGCCCGCCTCGCCAATCGGCTGCAGCGCAGATTGATGGCGCAGCAGAACCGCTCCTGGGAGTTCGATCTCGAGGAAGGCGTGCTCGATCCGGCGCGTCTATCGCGCATTGTGGTCGATCCTTTGCATCCGCTCTCGTTCAAGGCCGAGAAGGACATGCAGTTCCGCGACACCGTGGTCACGCTGCTCTTGGACAATTCCGGCTCCATGCGCGGGCGCCCGATCACGGTTGCCGCCACCTGCGCCGATATTCTGGCGCGCACGCTCGAGCGCTGCGGCGTCAAGGTCGAGATCCTCGGCTTCACCACGCGCGCCTGGAAGGGCGGGCAGTCGCGCGAGCAATGGCTCACCGCCGGCAAGCCGGCCAATCCCGGCCGGCTCAACGATTTGCGCCACATCATCTACAAATCGGCCGACGCGCCGTGGCGGCGCGCGCGCAAGAATCTCGGCCTGATGATGCGCGAGGGCCTGCTCAAGGAGAACATCGACGGCGAGGCGCTCGACTGGGCGCATAAGCGGCTGTTGGCGCGCACCGAACAGCGCAAGATTCTCATGATGATCTCCGACGGCGCACCGGTCGACGATTCGACGCTCTCGGTCAACGCCGGAAATTATCTCGAGCGTCATTTGCGCTGGGTGATCGAGGACATCGAGACCCGTTCTCCGGTCGAGCTGATCGCCATCGGCATCGGCCACGACGTCACGCGCTACTACCGCCGCGCCGTCACCATCGTCGATGCCGAGGAGCTCGGCGGCGCCATGACCGAGAAGCTCGCCGAGTTGTTCGAGGAGCACGGCGCGATCGAGCGATCTCGCCCGGCGGGGCGGAGACGGGTGGCGTGAACGTCACACATCCGCTCGTCCCCGCGAAAGCGGGGACCCAGGGATGTATGTGCATGACTGCCAAAGGGCTGGATTCCCGCTTCCGCGGGAATGAGCGGAGTGTAATTTGACGCGTCTGCGCTCCATTCCAATGCGCCGCCGGCTCATTGCCGGCGTCGTTTTGGCGGCGCTGCTGATCGCGGCCGGCTCCTATTCGCTGGCGGAGCCGCGTTACAGCCGATCGCTCACCCGCATCGACGTCCGCGCCACGCCGATCGCGTCGTTCGACAACCGCGATCCGACGCGGATGCGCTTCGGCGCGCTGGAATTCCGCGGCGGACTCGCGCTCACCTCGGCCTACGAACCGTTCGGCGGCATTTCCGCCATCCACGTCGAGCCCGACGGCAGCCATTTTTTGGCGCTCACCCGACAGAGGCTCCTGGCTGCGCGCGCGTATCGTGTACGACAAGGGCCGGCCCGCCGGCATCGCCGAGGCCGAGATGGCGCCGATCCTCGGGCCGGACGGCAAGCCGCTGACCGCGCGCCGCTGGTTCGATACCGAATCGCTCGCGGAAATCAACGGCACGCTCTATGTCGGCATCGAGCGCGTCGAAAAAATCCTGCGCTTCGACTATCGCCATTACGGCCTCGCCGCGCGCGGCGAGCCGATCAAGGTGCCGGACGATTTCAGGACCTTCACCTACAACAAGAGCCTGGAGTGTGTGGCGGTGCCGCCGAAAGGATCACCGCTCGCAGGCGCCCTAATCGTCGTCACCGAGCGCAGCCTCAACGCACAGGGCAATCATCGCTCTTATATTCTCGACGGCGATCGGGTCGCGCGGTTTTCAGTCAAGCGCAGCGACAGCTTCGACGTCAGTGACTGCACGATTTTGCCGCCGGCGGATTTGCTGCTGCTCGAGCGCAGCTTTTCGTATGTGCGCGGCGTCGCCATGCGCATCCGCCGCATTCCGCTCGCCGCCATCAAGGCGGACACGCTGATCGACGGCAAGCCGCTGATCGTGGCCAATCTCGCCTACCAGATCGACAACATGGAAGGCATCGCGGTGCATAGCAACACCGCCGGCGAAACCATCATCACGCTGGTATCGGACGACAACTTTTCCGTCCTGCAGCGCAACCTGCTGCTGCAATTCGCGCTGGTGGGGGGATAGGCCGTGTCCCGAGCGAAATGTGACCCGGGACCCAGCGAAAGATTCTTAGCAATTAAATTGGAAAACGCCGCCCTAAGGCGGCGTTACATTTCTCCTGGATCCCGGATCGTCGCTTTTTTGCGCTCGCTCGTCCGGGACAAGAGAAGCTCAGCTCGCCGCCGCCTCGGGCGCGGCCTTGGCCTTCTTCTTCGCGATCGTCCGCTTGAGCTCGAGCATCTTGGGCGCGAGGTCCGCGTCCTTGGCCTTAAGAAGGAAGGCATCGAGCCCGCCGCGATGGTCGACCGTTTTGAGCGCATTGGCCGACACCCGCACCCGCACTTTGCGCTGAAGCGCGTCGGATATCAGCGTGACGTTGCGCAGGTTCGGCATGAACCGCCGCTTGGTCTTGATATTGGAGTGGCTCACTTTGTGCCCGCTCATCGGCTTCTTGCCGGTCAGATCGCAACGCCAAGACATGGCTCATCCCTCGAAAATGCGCCGGCGCGTCGAGCGCCGGTCAGGTCGACTATCGTGGAAGTCGGCCGGACGTATAGAGAGCGCGGAAACGAGCGTCAAGCCGCGGATTTGCACGGGTTTTTAACCCCTTTTTACGGGCCGGTTATGCGCTCGCCGGCAGGTTAAGGAACCGCCGCCGATCAAACATTCGACTTATTCGACGCCGACTTAGTTGGATCGAATTCCGGCAATTTTCCCTTTCCTGTGGGGCGATAGGCGGCCGAACCGGCCCGCCACTTGCATGCTGGTCGCCGTCGCCGGTTATACTATCGGCATCGGCCGACACCGAGCGAAGCCTTCGCCCCGGTGCGAGAGAGGACAAACGTCCGTGTTGGCACCGCGCCGCTATATCTGTTTCGTCCTGATGCTTGCCGTCGTGCTGGTCGCTGCTGTGCCGGGCGCCGCGCGCGCGCAAGGCAAGCTGGAGGCGCGCTACACGATGACGCTCGCCGGTATCCCGATCGGCAAGGGCAGCTGGGTGATCGATATAACCGACACCCATTTCATGGCGGCGGCGAGCGGCGCAACCACCGGCCTGGTACACGCTTTCACCGGTGGCGAAGGCACCAGCGCCGTGCATGGTACGCTGCAAGCCGGCCAGCCGATGTCCTCGATTTTCGCCTCGACCATTGTTTCCAGCCACAAGACCGACGAAGTCCGCCTGACGGTCGCTAACGGCGTCGTCACGGAATCCAAGCTCGATCCGCCGCTGGAAACCGAGCCGGAGCGCGTGCCGATCACCGAGGAGTACCGCAAAGGCGTCCTCGACCCGATGACCGCTTCGCTTTTGCGCACGCCCGGCACCGGCAATCCGCTGTCGCCGCTAGCCTGCCAGCGCACGATGGCGGTCTTCGACGGACGGATGCGCTACGACCTGCAATTCGCCTTCAAGC
>DAIMKK010000250.1:0-4654 GCA_036721745.1 Pseudolabrys sp.
TGGCTACTCGTCGTCGGATGTCGGAACGCGCCGTCCGAGCGCTTCCAAATCGGCGCGATCGCGCTTTCGTTTCGAGAACGCTTGCTCGACATGGTGCTCGGCGACGAAATCCGCAACCGCCTCTTGGATCGCTTTCGGCATCGGCACAGTCTCGACAAGGTCGTTGCCGGCTTCGGTCATGGCTTCGCCCTCGGCCGGATCGGCCGTCACCGTCCACAAGTCATACGGCATTTCCGCTTCGCTCGGCCGCAGCACCACCCACAGCAACGGTTCGTCGTTCATCAGGTTGCCGCGGTAATTAGTCGTTTCCGTTCGATGCAGTTCGATTGTGGCGGTGCCGGCAAAAAACGTCGCCCGCTCGCCGTCATCGGACAACTTGGTCCAGGGCGGGGTCTCCGGCGTGCCGGTCAGCACGCTGAGCGGCCGCCAGAGGAAATCGCTCCACTGGCTGGCGCTTTTGCTGCGTTCGACCACGACGCCGACCGCGATGGTTTGCAGCGGGGATGCAATATTCAACTGACCGCCTCCAGATGCCGGATCGGCAGGCCGGTGACCAGATTCTGCGGCTTCATGCGGATGGTCTTGTCGCCCGTCATGGCCAGGATCAGATAAACCGGCTCGCCTTTGACCTTGTCCAGCATGATCGATGGATCGCGGAACGTGAGCGCGAACAGTCCGATCACGCCCGTCATGACCGCCTCGTCGATGTCCGCGTTGTTCCACAACCGGTCGCCGATCCTGGTGGCATCGGCATCGAGCCCGACATACCAGCTGAGCGGCACGTCGCGCAGTTCGGTGAGCGGCTCGATCGTCACCTCGACGCCGAGCACATGCGCGATCCAGCGCCGCATAGCCTCGGCGAGCGCGACCAGCCCGGAACGCCCGCCGGTCAGATCGAGCGCCATGTCGAACTGGTCGCTGCGCTCCCAATAGCTTTCGGCGTTGTCGTCGTTGATGATCTCGATCTCGGCTTCGGCCGGAATTCCCAGCATCGAGACCAGCGGCGTCACCGGGGAGGTATTGATGCCGCCGATGATCTCTTCATCGGCCGCGATCAGCGAGCCTTCATGGATGGTAGCCCGCTGGGTGCGGAAGAACAGCTCGGCTGCGCGCACCACGCGCGCGTCGGTCACGCCGTCGAGCGCGTTGCGCATAATCACGTGTACCAGCTGATTGACGAACAATGGCGGCGTTTTTCCGATGCCCTTGCGCACCAGATCGGCATAGGCGGCTTCCAGCGTCTTATGGCGCAGCAGGTGGTCGCGGAAGACGATCAGCATTTGCCAGTTTTCGCGCGCGTCGGCATCGGCGATCGCCGCGATGTCGGACGCGGCCACCGGCATGCGCGGATCGGCGAGCAGCGCAGCGTACAACGTGCGCTCGACCGCGCAAGCCTCCGGCGGCGGGATCAACTCCGGCCGCGCCAGATACACTTTTAGGAAATCGTCGGTCATCTTGAGCCCGCCGCCTTCGTCGCGGTCGAGCAGATGATGGCCGCAGGAAATCCAGAAATCGTTCATTTGCGCTCCCGCTCGGCCAAGCCAACCAGATCGACCGCCTCAATCGGTTGCTCGTCTTCCTCGCCCTCGACTTCAAGAAAGGAGAATGCCCGCGCCGGCTTCTGTCCCGCGCGCGGCCGCAGCGTGCGAAACGTTTCCCGCACCGCGCCGTCCTCGAAAGTGCGATGCACGGCCACCAGCGTATCCTGTGGCTGGCTGCACAGCGACTCCGCGAATGTGACTTCTTCTTCCGCCGCGGCGACCGCGTCCTCAATCGTGGGCGCGCCAAAATTTGCGACGAGTTGCTTCGCCAGCGTATCGATGACAGCTAGCCGATCATCGGCGCTGGCCTCGACGATCTGCACCAGCGTCGACCAGCCGAGCGAGGCCACGCCGAGAAATCCGCCGCGAAACGCCGAGCGCGCCTTGCCCGCGAGCGCGGCGGCATCCGTGTTCCAGAACACAAACGCGCCCGACACCGCCCATTCGCCGGGCTCGGCCGCCTTCTCGAACACGAAGGTGTCGGAAGGATCGAGCCGTATGGTGCGCAACAGCTTCACGAACGCGGCCCCTTCGCCACCGGATCGAACCAGGCCGGCTTAGCCAGCCGCGCCAGCAGCGCTTTGCGCTCGACCTCGACCTTGCCCATGCGGCGCAGCAGCAGATCGCCGTTCTCGTCGATGTCGCGGCGCAGGCCCGGCTCGGCCGGCAGCCGCTCCAGATAACTGCGCGCCACCGCGCCGAAGCCGTGTTCCTGCAAGGCGTCGATCGCCGCCATGAAATGGCGAGAGAAACTCTCCACCAACTGGTCGGACATGGCGTCGGAAAAACCTTCCTCCTCCAGCGCGGTGACCAACGGATTGAGGCCCGGCTCGGAACCCGACATCGAGACGGTGCGTATAATGGCGCCGAACACCAGCCACGGAGGCGTTTCGTCCTCACCAATCCCTTTCGGCCACGCCAGGCGTCCGCCGCCCACCAGCCCTTGATTGACCGAAATCGAATCCGGCCAATCGATGGTGATGGCTGTGTCCGGTTGCGCGTGGGCAATGAGGGCGTCGGCGAGCGCCGCCATGCCGGCATAGAATGCGCGCCGCGCCTGGGCCAGCGGCTCGTCCGGCTCCAACACCAAGGCGAATTCGGCGAGATCGAAACGCCCGACATAGACCAGCGTGCCGGCGCCCTGCTCGGGCGCGATCGATGTTGCATGCGCGAAGGCGTCGCCCAATTCGCGCAGGCGAACCAGCGTGAACGGCGGTGGCAGGGTCAGTTCCGGCGCTAGCGGGCTTGCCCGCGTCTCCGTCGGCATTAGCTGTTACTTTCTCATTTGATTACTTATAATTATAGCCTCAGGGAGTCCCGAGGCCCAGTCCCGCGGCCACGAGGATTAAGAGCGAAAGCGACGCTGGAGGCGGCATTTCGCCGTCAAAACGCGGGTCAGCGAAAAGGTTAGTGAGCCGGATGGCCGAACGGCCGCGTAAAATTCTGATCTGTTCCTGCGAAGACAGCATGCCGCTCGATGGCGAGGCGGTGGTCCGCGTCTGCCGCGGTGCGGATGTCGTCGAAGGCCGCCAGCTTTGCCGCGCCGAGCTCGAGCGCTTTCGTAAAGCAGTTGGCGGCGGCGAACCGATCACCGTGGCTTGCACGCAGGAAGCGCCGCTGTTCGACGAGGTCGCCGGCGGGATCGAAGGCAGCGGCAAGATCACCTTCGTCAATATTCGCGAGACCGCCGGCTGGTCGAAGGACGCCAAGGCAACCGGCCCGAAAATGGCGGCGCTGATCGCAGCCGCCGCGGAGCCCGCGCCAGACTTCGCCTTCGTTCCGCTGACCAGCGAGGGCGTAACGCTCGTTTACGGCAAAGACGAGCAGGCGATCGAAGCCGCCAATCTGCTGAAAGATCATCTCGACGTCACCGTTCTGATCAAGCCGCCCGGCGATCTCCCGCCGCGGCGGGTGACCGATTTCCCGGTGGTGAAGGGCAACATCCGCTCCGCCAAAGGCTATCTCGGCGCCTTCGAACTGACGGTCGACGACTATGCCGCGCCTAATCCGTCTTCGCGCGGCGAACTCACCTTTGGGCCGGCGCGCAATGGTGCGACGTCGCGCTGCGATATCGTGATCGATCTATCCGGCGGCGCGCCTTTGTTCCCGGCCGCCGATCTGCGCGAAGGATATTTGCGCGCCGACCCCGGCGATCCCGCCGCGGTATTGCGCGCGGTGCTCAAGGCGCGCGACCTCACCGGCACCTTCGACAAGCCGCGCTACATTACGTTTACCGAGGATTTGTGTGCGCATTCGCGCTCCAAGATCGTCGGCTGCCGCCGCTGCCTCGATCTCTGCCCGACCGGCGCCATTGCGCCGAACGGCGATCACGTGGCAATCGATGCGCAGATTTGCGCCGGCTGCGGTCAATGCGCCGCCGCCTGCCCGACCGGCGCCGCGGCTTACGCATTGCCGCCGTCCGATGCGCTGCTGCGAAGCTTACGAACGCTGCTCGGCGCCTACGCGCAAGCAGGCGGCAAGCAGGCGGTGCTGATGTTCCACGACGCCGAGCATGGCGGTGAATTGATCGACGCGTTGGCCCGCCACGGCAATGGCTTGCCGGCGAACGTGCTGCCGGTGCAGGTCAACGAAGTGACGCAGATCGGTCTCGAAGCGGTCGCAGCATCGTTCGCCTATGGCGCGTCGGCGGTGCGCTTCCTCATTCGCGCCAAGCCGCGCCACGACGTCACCGGCCTCGCCAAGACCATCGCGCTGACGGAACCGATCCTTTCCGCTCTCGGCTTTGCCGGCGCGCGCGTCGCCGCCATCGAGACCGACGATCCCGACGCGCTTGGGCTAGCCTTGCGCGCGATGACGCCGATGGACGGCGCGGCCAAACCCGCGACTTTCTTGGCCGTTGGCCTCAAGCGCGACGTAGTGCGGCACGCCTTGCGCGAATTGCACGCGGTAGCCCCTAGCCCGGTCGATATCGTCGCGTTGCCGCAAGGCGCTCCGTTCGGCACCGTCGAAGTCAAGGTCGAGGGCTGCACGCTGTGTCTCTCTTGCGTCTCGGCCTGCCCGACCGGCGCGTTGTCGGACGATCCGGAAAAGCCGACGTTGCGCTTTGCCGAGGACGCTTGCGTGCAATGCGGATTGTGTCAGGCGACCTGCCC
>DAIMKK010000250.1:4664-4854 GCA_036721745.1 Pseudolabrys sp.
ACCGACGATCCCGACGCGCTTGCTAGCCTTGCGCGCGATGACGCCGATGGACGGCGCGGCCAAGCCGGCTACCTTCTCGGCCGTCGGCCTCAAGCGCGACGTGGTGCGGCTGTCGCTGCGCGAACTGCACGCGGCAGCCCCTAGCCCGGTCGATATCGTCGCGTTGCCGCAAGGCGCTCCGTTCGGCACC
>DAIMKK010000251.1:0-1670 GCA_036721745.1 Pseudolabrys sp.
CGTTGACGCGGATGTCGACCATCGGCACGCTGATCTGCGGCTCTTCCTCGCGCGCGATGGTGGTGAGCGCAACCAATCCGACCGCAAGCGCCGCCAGCAGAAACAACGGGGTCAACGGCGAGCGGATCGAACTTTGCGTGAGACGTCCCGACAGGCCGAGTTTCACGGCCGCACCAAGACGTCGCCGCTCTTGAGCCCGGAGAGAATTTCCAGCGCATCCGGCATGTCCGGGCGCGGCAGTTCGCGCCCGCGCTGCACCGGCAACTCGATCGCGGCTTCGTCCTTGCGAACGCTGGCATAGTCGATGCCGAAGCGCGTGACGATGAACGCGCCCGGCACGATGAAGCCGGTGCGCTCGCCGGCCGAAACCCAGACGCGGATGCGTTCGCCGACGAAATAATCGCCGAGATTTGCGACCGCCGCGTCCGCGACCACGCGGCCATCCTCGATTTGCGGATAGACCAGGCGAATGGTGCCGAATTGCGCGCCGCTCTTACCGAACTCCTCACCGTCGATGCGGACGGAATCGCCCACTTTAAGAAAGCGGGCATGCCGCTCCGGCACGCGCAGCCGCAGAATGTAGTTCTGTTCCGCCACAGTGGCGACTGTTTCGCCGGCCTGGATCACGGAGCCGGCCGTCAACGGCACCTTCAAGACGCGGCCAGAGGTAGGCGCCAGCACGTTGCCCTCGGTGACCTGCTGCTGGATCACCGAGCGCTCGGCGGTGCGCGCCTTCAGCACATTGGAGGCGACGTTGAAGGCGGTGCGCGCCTGGTCGACGTTGGTTTTAGGGATGGTGCCCTTGGCGAACAGGTCTTCCGCGCGGGTAAAATCGGTCTGCGCCTGTGCGAACTGGGCTTCCAGGCCCGAGATCTGCGCGTCGAGCGACTTCATTTGCAGCGCGAGTTTGTCGTCGCCAATGGTGGCGACGACCTGGCCGTGCTTGACGCCGTCGCCTTCCTTGACGGCAAGCGCGACCACCGTGCCGCCGATGCGCGCCCGCGCCGGCACGACGTTGGCGCTTTCGACCGTGGCGAACACCGCCTTCTCGTCGGCCAGCGTTTTCGGCGTGACCACGAAGCTGTCTTGCGCAAGCGCCCGTTGCGCCAACAACGTCAGCGCAGCCGCTATGACGATACCCGTGCGCATTATTTTACCTCAGTTGACTCGGCGCTTGCGGCGCTCATTGGGAAGGCAAGCCGACTCGGGCGCGCAATAGACCCGATAAAGCGTGCGCACGAGTTCGCGCGCCTGCGGGCTGCCGATCGAATACCAGATGGTCTGTCCGTCGCGCCGCGCCGTCACCAGCCCGTCCTTGCGCAGCAACGCGAGATGTTGCGACACGGTCGAATCGCGGATGTTCAAGAGTTCCGCCAATTCGCCGACCGAGCGTTCCTTCTCGGTCAGCTGACAGACGATGATCAGGCGGTGGCGGTTGGCGAGCGCTTTGAGCAGGGTGCTCGCCTGGTCGGCTGCCGCCAACATTTCCTTGACTTGTATTTTCATAGTTGCGTATATACGAAGTATCGTATATATAGTCAAGACCGCCGCGCGGGGATAGCCCGCCGGCCCCATCATCAGGAGATTCGCCCGTGAACGTCGATCGCGCCGTATTCGCTCTTGCCGGCACCATGGTGCTGGCGAGCCTCGTGCTGGGCTGGCTGGTCAGC
>DAIMKK010000251.1:1680-4852 GCA_036721745.1 Pseudolabrys sp.
TTGTTGGGGTCAACATGCTGCAAGCCGCTTTCACCGGCTTCTGCCCGGCCGCCATGATCTTCAACCGACTCGGCCTCAAGCCCGGCGCCGCTTTCGCCTGCTGCGCGGCCGCGCGCTGACCACAAAACAAAGCCCGCACGGCATGGGCCGCGCGGGCATCGGGTCGTATTTAAGTCAGTTGCGCAGGACGCTCAGCTGTTGTCCTCGCTGAACGCGCCGGTGTGACGATTGATGATGAAGCGCTGCACCAGGGAATTGTCCTTGGTGACGACATCGGCCGTGATCGTATCGGCGTCTTTCTCCTTCACCTCGCCGACCTTGAGCCGCGCATTGCCTCGCCAGGCAAGCCAGCGTTCGACGCGGGTCTTGACGGCGTCGGTGGTGAGATTGAGGTTCTGGTTGGCGTTCTGGTCGCCTTGCGCGGCGCCACGCGGACCATAGCCGGGACCATAACCGCGGCCATTGCCGCCCATCATGCCGGGGCCGTAACCGCCGCCCCAACCGCGCATGTGATAACCCGGTCCGTAACCTTGTCCGGGACCGGGCCCGCCGTTTTGCCCAAACGCCGGACAATTCTCTGGGCCACCACCGGGTCCACCGCCCCAGCCGCCACCTATCATCCCGCGGGGTCCACCGCCACCCATCATCCAACCGGGACCATAACCGGGGCCGCCTTGCGCGACGGCGTTATAACTATAAAACCCCACTCCGGCCGCCAGCGCGGCCGCGACACCGAGGCCGATCAAAACATTTCGCGATTTCATTGGATGGCTCCTTTTTGCTTGCGATGGTTATCGCCGCCTTCGTGAGCCATTAGGAGCGCGACCTGTCACCCAAGTTTGTCGGCGAGGCGCGAAAGTGTGACCAAATGTGTCAATGCGGCTATCCGGCAGAAATTGTGACAATATTTTTGCCCCAAGCGGCCCGGCCCGAACTAAATTGCGGACCATGAATGACGGTCCGCACATTCTGATCGTCGACGACCATCGCGAGATGCGCGACCTGGTGTCGCGCGCGCTCGCCAAGGAAGGTTTTCGCATCAGCACCGCGCCCGACGGCAAGGTCATGCGCAAGCTGCTGGCCGACTCGAACATCGATCTCATTTTGCTCGACTTGATGCTGCCGGGCGAAGATGGGCTGTCGCTCTGCCGTTCGCTGCGCGCTGAGAGCGATATCCCGATCATCATGCTCACGGCCAAGGGCGACGAAGTCGACCGCGTGATCGGCCTGGAGATGGGCGCCGACGATTATCTGCCCAAGCCGTTCGGCGGCCGTGAACTCGTTGCGCGCATCCGCGCGGTCCTGCGGCGCAATCGCGTGCGCGATCCCACCGCCAATCAGGACAAGCCCAAGCGCTACCGCTTCGAGCGCTGGACCTTCGATGCCGACAAGCGCGAATTGCTCGGGGCTGACGGCGTCGCCGTGCCGCTGAGCACCGGCGAATTCGATCTGCTTCTGGCGTTGGTCGAGCATCCGCAGCGCACCTTGAGCCGCGATCAGTTGCTCGATCTGGCGCGCCACAGCGCCGCCAACACCTTAGACCGCAGCATGGACAAGCAAGTGAGCCGTCTGCGCAAGAAGATCGAACACGATCCGGGCGATCCGAAACTCATCAAGACCGTATGGGGTGGCGGCTACATCTTTACCCCCGACGTGAGCCGGGAATGACCCGCTTTTTCCCCAAGAGCCTGTTCGGGCAAACGCTCCTGATCCTGCTGGTCGGGCTCGTCATCTCGCATTCGATCGGCGCCTGGATCTATGCCGGCGCGCGCGAGCAGGCGGTGCGCGCCATCGGCGGGTACGCTGCGGCGCAGCGCGTCGCCAACCTCTCGCGCCTGGTGGAAGAAGCGCCGGCCGATTGGCGGCCGCGCATCGTGCAGGCGTTGAGCGATCCCACCTTCCGCGTCGCGCTTTTGGCGGAGCCGCCGGAGCAACTGCCGGCCGACGCCGAAGGCGCCGCCGCGGCGGTCGAGGATTATGTGCGCCAGCAGCTTCCCGCGCTGCCCGACCGGCAGGTGCGGGCAGCGGTCTTGGCGGACCGGCCGCCCGGCGCACCCTTCGGGCCGCCGTTCGATCGCCGCCCATTCCCGGGGCCGATGGGCGAACCAGGCGGAATGGGCGGGATGATGCACGGCATGATGGGGCCAGGCTTCGGCCCCTTCGGCGGCTGGCGTGGCCTGCAAGTCGCGGTCAAGCTCGCCGACGGCCAATGGCTGTCGTTCGTCACCACGCTGCCACAAGGCGCGCCTTCGGTGTCCTGGCAATTCATTCTCTCCATGGCGCTGATGGGCGTGATCGTGCTTGCCGTCTCGGTATGGGCGGTGCGCCGCGTCACCGCGCCGCTCGGACTGCTGTCGGCCGCCGCCGATCGTCTCGGCCGCGACGTGGCGTCGGAGCCGCTCGCCGAAGCCGGCACCGTCGAGATGCAGCGTGCCGCGCGCGCATTCAACAAGATGCAGGAGCGGCTGCGCCGGTTGATCGAGAGCCGCACCCAGATGCTGGCGGCGCTGTCGCACGATTTGCGCACGCCATTGACGTTGTTGCGCCTGCGCAGCGAGGAAGTCGCCGATGCCGACGAGCGCGACAAGATGCTGGCGACAATCGGCGAGATGGACGAGATGATCGGGTCGACTTTGGCTTTTGCTCGTGACGAGGTGCGCGCCGAGCTGCGCCGGCGCGTCGACATCGCCGCACTGCTCGCAAGTATCGTGGACGATATGGCCGACGCCAAACTGCCGGTGACCATGCAGCCGGCGTCGCCGCTGATCCACGACTGCCAGCCCGTCGCTCTGAAGCGCGCGATCATCAATCTGCTCGACAATGCGGTGAAGTACGGCACGCGCGCCCGCGCGGCAATCGCCACCGCCGGCAACGCGATCGAGATCACCATCGACGATGACGGGCCGGGCATTCCCGAAGCCGAATTGCCGCGGGTGTTCCAGCCGTTCTACCGGATCGAGGACTCGCGCAATCGGGACACCGGCGGCACGGGGCTGGGGCTGGCGATCGCGCAAGCCATCGTGCAGGCGCACGGCGGCGAACTGACCCTTGCCAACCGGCCGGGTGGCGGCCTGCGCGCCTGCATCAAATTGCCGGTCTAGCAGTTTGCTGAAAAATCTGGAAATTGTAGGTTTTCTGTTTTGAGGGCCATTAGTTCTGGTGATGTTGTTTG
>DAIMKK010000252.1:0-4799 GCA_036721745.1 Pseudolabrys sp.
CCACCGCCTGATGCTTGATCAGGATGCGGCCGCCCTGCACGTAGTTCTGCACATAGTCCGCCGTCGCCTCGAAAGCGCGCACGCCGACGCCGAGATTCTTGGCCGCCTGGATGATCTTGCCCGGACGGAAATAGACGCCGGCCGAACCCATCGCGCTATCGTGCACCAGCAAGTGATCGTCCGGCACGTACATATCCTCGAACACCATCTCGCCGTTATTCATGAAGCGGCAGCCGAGCGTCTCGTTGCAGCGCGCAACCGAGAAGCCCTTGGTCTCGCGCGGCACCAGGAACGAGGAGGTGCCTTGCAACATGCCGACCTTCGGGTTGGTGTTGGCGTAGACCACGTAGAGACTGGCGTCATATCCGTTGGAGATGAACTGTTTGCGGCCGTTGATTACCCAGCCGCCATCCGCCTTTACCGCCTTGGTCTGCATCGCCGCTTCCGGCACGTTGTAGGGCAGCCAGCGGTCGGAGGCGCCGCGCGGCTCGGTCAGGCAATGCGCCATCAAAAATTGCGGCTCCGCCACCAGGCGCTTGAACCATTTCACCTGCAAGTGCTTGGGCGCAAACTGGCGCAGCAGCACCGACACTTTCCAATTCTGCACCATCTTGTCGGCGAGACCCGAATCGCCGCGCGCTATTTCCTCGGCGACCAGCGCGAAGGTTTTTACTTCCGTGCCCTTTTCGAGCTCGACGCCGCCGTATTCCTCAGGCACGCCCAAAGTGCGGATGCCGATCTTCTCGGCCTCTTCCAGGATGCGGATCGGTAGCCGGTCCTCCGGCACCATCGACCATTCCTTTTGCCAATTCTGCTTGATGAAGGGCAGCACCACCTCATCGACGAAATCGCGGCAGCTCTGCCGCATCATCCGTTGCTCTTCCGACAATCCTCGATCTCTTGGCATCGTGTCCAACATGGACGTATTCCTTCCTGATCCCGGCCCAATGCTCGCGATAGCGGAGAGCCTAGCCGGTCTTGTTGCGCTTTTGTGCGATTTTACGCCGCCTTGCGGCTCGCCAGGAATTCGCCCATGCGGGCGAGCGCCTTGAGGATGTTCTCGGTCGAATTGGCGTAAGACAGCCGCACATAGCCCTCGCCCAGAATGCCGAAGTCAGGTCCGCCAATGATGGCAACGCCGGCATCGTCCAAGAGCGATGACGCCAGCGCCTTCGCTTTCCAGCCGGTGCGCTTGATATTGGGAAAGGCGTAGAACGCGCCCTTCGGCGTCGCGCAGGACACGCCGGGCAATTTGTTCAAGCCCTCGACCACGACCTTTCGCCGCTTGTCGAATTCGGCGACCATCTTCCAGACTTCATCCTGCGGACCCTTGAGCGCCGCCAGTCCTGCAAATTGCGCCGAGGCGTTGACGCAGGAATGCAAATTCACCGCCAGCTTACGCGCATAGTCGTAGAGCTTGCCCGGCCACACCGCATAGCCGAGCCGCCAGCCGGTCATGGCGTAGGTCTTCGACCAGCCGTTAAGCAGGATCAGCCGGTCGCGGATCGACGGATAGGTGAGCAAACAGACGTGGACTTCGCCGTCATAGACCATGTGGTCGTAGATCTCGTCCGACATGATGCAGACATCCGGCCACTTCTCGAGACCGGCGACGAGCTTGTCGACTTCCGCCTTGCCGGTGACGCCGCCGGTCGGATTGGCCGGCGAATTGAGGACCAACAGCCGCGTCTTCGGCGTGATCAGCTTGAGCGTTTCCTCCGCCGAGAAGGCGAAGCCGTTTTCCTCGCGGATCGGCACCGGCACCGGCTTTGCCCCGGTGAACTCGATCATCGAGCGGTAGATTGGAAAGCCGGGATCGGGATACATGATCTCGGCGCCCGGCTCGCCGAACATCAGGATCGACATGAACATGGTCGGCTTGCCGCCGGGCATGATCATCACGCTCTCGGGCGAAACCTCGACCTTGAACCGCTTGTGCAGGTCGGCGGCGACCGCCTCGCGCAACGGCGGGATGCCGGTCGCCGGCGTATAGCCGTGATGGCCCTCGCGCAGCGCCTTGACCGCCGCCTCGACGATGTAATCGGGGGTACGAAAATCGGGCTGGCCGATGCCGAGATTGATGATATCGCGCCCTTGCGCGATCAGGGTATTGGCGCGGGCGAGCACCGCGAAGGCATTTTCCTCGCCGATGCGGTCGAAGGCCGCGATCGTTTTCAGCATACGTAACTCCCCGGCAGTGGCTGCGCGAACCTGATTTTCGCGCGCAGTTCACCCGATCGGACGGGGAAAATCAAATGGGTCGGAGCGACTGTTAGTTCTCGCCACCATAGTGGGAGCCAAGATCGCGCAGGATCTGCGACCGGATGAACGGGTCGGGATCGTCTCCGAGATAGTCGGTACCATTGTAGATAGGCCCGGCCGGGAACAAATTGGTCCCGCGGTAGCGCGAATTTGCGGTGACCGTGGCGGCACGGGCCGTTACATACTTCGTGTGCTTGCGCGCTTTGGCGGCGTCGGCTGGCACAGCGGCGAGAACGAAGGCGAGACCGATGGCGGACACCATCAGCTTGACCGCAAGCGATGCCATGGATGCACCCTTTCATCGGATCGAAGATAACTGGATTAACCGGCCGGCGCGGCGAAGCAAGGGCGTGTGGACCGATTTGGATCACAACTCGGTGTCGGAATATTAGCCGCCGGCAGGTGTTAAACGCGGCCCCAGACAGCGCAACTGCGGCGCAAGCGAGTCGGGGGGCTGACGAGAATGAACAGCGTTCATAGATGCATCACGGAATGGCATTGTCCTCGCGCGCGCAAACGTGGCACGGTCGCGCCCGTTTCATTTCCGGGGTTTTTCCATGGCCAACCCGTCGACGACCGAAAAACGCAACGTCTTCCGCCGCCTGCATGAATCCGGCTGTTTCGTCATCCCCAATCCATGGAACGTCGGCACCGCCCGTTATCTGCAGGGGCTCGGCTTCAAGGCGCTGGCGACTACCTCATCGGGCTTTGCCCATTCACAAGGCTACGCCGACGAAGCGCAATCGTGCGATCAAGTTCTTGCTCATTTCACCGAGATCGCCGCAGCCGCCGACGTGCCGGTCAACGCCGACTTCGAAGACGGCTTTGCCGACGATCTCGGCCGCTTGGCCGAGAACGTGACGCGTTGCATCGCGACCGGCGTCGCCGGCCTGTCGATCGAGGATTCGACCGGCGATCCCGCGCGGCCGCTGTACGATTTCGACGTGGCGCTTGCGCGCGTGAAGACCGCGCGCGCGGCGATCGACAAGTCCGGTGGCGACGTCGTATTCACCGCCCGTACCGAGGGCTTCATCCGCGGCAGGCCGGACATGGACGAGACCATCCGCCGGCTCAAGGCCTTCGCCGACGCCGGCGCCGATTGCCTTTATTCGCCCGGCATCAAGACCCGCGAGCAGATCGAGGCAACCGTCAAAGCGGTCGCGCCGAAACCGATCAATTTTCTCAATAGCGGCACGTTCGGCTTCACCGTCAAAGACCTCGGTGAAATGGGCGTGCGACGCATCAGCGTGGGCGGCACGCTGGCGCGCGTCGCCATGCATGCCTTCATCAAGGCGGCGACCGAAATCGCCAACGAGGGAAAGTTCGACAGTTTTGCCGGCGTGGTTACAAACGCCGAACTCAACAGGTTTTTTGGCGACGATCGCAAGAAACGCTCACCGCCATGACAAGTTCGCAACCCCATCGGCAGACCGGTCAGCCGATCGGTCTGCCGGTCGATACGACGCCTGCAAAGCTTCCCGGCCCGGTGACGCTGCAAGGCCGCTACGGCCATCTCGAAAAGCTCGCGCCGCGACACGCTACAGATTTGTGGACCGCTTTTGCCGGCAACGATCAGATCTGGACCTATATTTCGACCGACGGGCCGTTCGCGACCCAAGATGAGTTTTCCGGTTTTATCGCCATGCGCGCCGCCGCACCCGACCCTTATGCCTATGCCATCATCGATGTGTCCGGTCGCGCCGTCGGTTATTTCACGCTGATGGCCATCCGGCCGGAAGCGCGGGTTATCGAGGTCGGCCATGTGCTCTACTCTCCCGCTCTGCAGCGCACGCCGCTCGGAACCGAGGCGCAATATTTACTCGCCCGCTATGCGTTCGAAACGCTCGGCTACCGCCGCTACGAATGGAAATGCAACGCACTCAACGCGGCTTCGCGGCGCGCAGCGCTCCGCTACGGCTTCACCTATGAAGGCACCTTCCGTCAGCACTTGATTGCCAAGGGCCGCAACCGCGACAACGCCTGGTTTTCCATGCTCGACGGCGAATGGCCGGCACGCAAGACGAACTTCGAGCGCTGGCTGGCGCCGGACAACTTCACCGCCGATGAACGGCAGAAGGCCAGCTTGAGCGCGATGAACGGCGTGACGGAATGATCGATTCCGCCCAGTCGCTGCCACGCCTCATGCACCATCGGCCCTTCGTGCTGTTCTGGTTGGCGCGGCTCGCCTCCACCATGGGCTACCAGATGCTGGCCGTGGCCATCGGCTGGCAGGTCTACGAGCTCACCGACAGCGCGCTCGATCTCGGCCTGGTCGGGCTGATCCAATTCGTGCCGGCGGTCGTTGCTCACGCTGCTGTATGACCGCCGTTTGATCGTGCGCCGCGCAAGGCGTCTATGCCCTCGCCGCGGTCATGATCGCCGCGGCGTTGCTGGCAGGCGTACTGACCCGCGATCTGCTGTTCGGCGCGGTGTTCCTGCTCGGCTGCGCGCGCGCCTTCGAATCGCCGACCGCGCATGCGCTGGCTCCCACCTTGGTGCCGGGACCGCTGGTCCCACGCGCGGTCGCCGCCTGGACC
>DAIMKK010000253.1:0-4797 GCA_036721745.1 Pseudolabrys sp.
CTGCGGGCGGTTGGTTGCTCTGCTTAGACTTCTAAGATTACTGCTAATCCAGTTCCGGTCAGCGTGCCAGCACCGCATTGTAGGCAAATGCCGCCCAATTTACCGCTATTTGTGCTCCCGCAGTGCGGCAAAAAGTGACCCGCGCTTCAGGTCGTCGAGCGAGCACTGGTGCGGTCCCAACCCGGCAGTCAGGTTGTGCATTCGTATATTGGACTAAGTGGCTTAGTCATATTATCAGGGGACGATCATGAAGCGGCCGAAGAAACCGAAAGTTCGCGAAACTGATGCCATATTGCGGCACTGGCGCGAAGCCATTCCGAACGACCGCCTGGCGCATCTCGTCAAGGATGCGACCCGGGCGCTGTTGCGGGCGCTGCAGATGCGACTGACCGAACATTCCGTTTCACTGGGGCAATGGACGTTTTTGCGCATTCTTTGGGAGAGCGATGGCATCACCCAACGCGAACTGAGCGAGCTCGCCGGCGTCATGGAGCCGACCACCTTCACGGCAGTCACGGCGATGGAGAAGCTGGGCTATGTGACGCGTAAGAAGCTGCCCAATAACAAGAAAATGGTTTACGTGTCGCTCACGGCGAAAGGTCGGATGCTCAAGCGTAAACTGGTGCCGCTGGCGGAAGAGGTCAACCGGATTGCGATCGAAAACATCAATCCGCTCGACATCACGATGATGCGGCGCGTGCTGCTGACGATGATCGAAAATCTGGCGCGCGACGAAGCGCGGCCGAACAAGCGTTTGCGGATTCCGTCCACTCGCGAGTTGGCGCGCCGCGTTCACGACGCCGAGGGCAATAGCCGTATGCGGGCACGAAAGCGCGCCTGAGTTGGCGAACGTCCGGCGCGGGGACTAGATCAGCTCGCGATGGTCGCTGGCCCATTGCTCGGTCAAAGCCCGGCGATCGAGTTTGCCGCGCGCGGTCTTCGGCAGCTGATTGCTGAGCACGATCTGCTTGGGCGCCTTGGAGGCGGGCAGGACTGTGCCGCAGTAACGCAGCAAGTCGTCGATGTCGATGGTGGCACCCGGCCGCGCCACGACAAAGCTGACGACTTCCTCGCCGTAAGTATGATCGGGAACGCCGACCGTGGCGACTTCGATAATCTCCGGCCGCTGCAGCAGAATGCTGTCGATCTCGAGCGGCGAGATGTTGATGCCGCCGCGGATGATCAGATCCTTCTCGCGACCGGTGATATGCAGATATCCATCGGCGTCGAGAAAGCCGATGTCGCCGGTTCGCAAGCGCCCGCGACAATGCACTTTGATGGTGCCGTCGTCGGTGAGATAACGGTAGTCGTTGTCGGCAAAGCCTCCCACCTCGACATGACCGATATCTCCCGGCGGCAGCTTCTGTCCGCGGTCATTGATGATCGCGAGTTTGTGATAACGCGCCGGCTTGCCGACGGTGCCGATATGCCGATCGGCGCCGGGATTGGTGGCGATCCAGCCAATTTCGCTGCAGCCATAGCTTTGGGCGACCGGAATTCCGAAATGCTGTTCGAACCGCCGGCAATCCTCGCTTAGGAGCGGCGCCGAGCTCGAGATCACGAACTGCAGGCTCGCCAAGGCTGCGACATTCAGCGGATCGTCGCTGTTGAGCAGCATGTTGATCGTGGTTGGATTGCCGGCGGTGATGGTCGCGCCATGCTCCGCGACGTGCTGGAAAAACCGGCTGCGCGTGAACTTGCGTCCCAGGATCAACGTAGCGCCGCGGCAAAGCGGCGCCAATGCGCTCAGAACCTGGGCCGAACACCAATTGAATGACCGAAAATCATAGATGCGATCGTCGGCGGTCATGCCCAGTCCGTCCGCGGTCGGCTCGACATTGGCGAGCAGTTCGCGGAATGTCAGCATCACGCCTTTCGGCCGGTCGCTGGTGCCGGAGGTGAACAAGATGCAGGCATCGTTCTGCGGCCGCGTGCTCGCCAGAGTTATGTCCGTCGGCTCGCAAGCGGCAACCGACTGGTAAAAACCGGCAGCGGCAGCATCGTCGAACAGCCCCAGCGGTAGACACGGTGCTGATGTCTTTGCCAAGACGTCACCGAGATCCAAACCCGCATCGAACACGGCGAGCCGCGGGTTCAGCGCGGGTAGAATCTGCGCGAGGTGGCTGCGGTTCATTTCGACATGGATGGTGCAGATGGTGGCACCATAGGCCATCACGCCGAGATAGCAGGCCAGGTGCTCGATCGAGTTGCCGGCGAGCAAAGCGATGCGGTCGTTGCTGCAGATGTCGCGCGCGGCCAGAAACGTGGCGACTTGCCGGGTCAGCCGCCGCAGCTGCCCGTAGCTGATCGTGCGTCGATCGTCGACCGAAACAATATAGGCCTTGTCCGGGTCGCGCTCGGCCGCGCGATCGATCCAGTGTCGAAGCAGGTTTGGCCCAAACTCAGCTTCTTTCAGCATGTAACCTCGTATGGGCAAAGCGGCCGCCGGGCGCCCGCAAAGACGCCCGGCGTATGATGGAGCGTCAGCGTCCGGTGCGCGCCAGGGAGTGCACCCAGCCAACCATGCGCGACCGGGCGTTCTCGATGTCCTTCTTGGTGAAGAAGTCCTCCGGCTTGACCCGGTCGACCGGATAGACCGGCCGCAGGAAGTCGCTCTCGTAGCCGAATGGCACCGTGGCATCGATCCCCATACCGCCCTCGAATTGGGTGTTCGAAGCGGTCCATTGCTTGTCCCCGGCGGTCATGCGCTCGGCCGGCATGAAGGTCTGGCCGCGTCCGCCCGGGATCGGGTTGAGGATATCGGTGCGTGGATTCACCCGCGTGGTCATGCACCACATGATGTCGTCCATCGAGTAGGGATCGGTGTCCTCGCTCACCGCAATCGCCAGCCGCATGCCCTGCGAACACGACAGCGCCGCGCCGAGGAAGTTGCGCTGCCAACCCTCGTCGATCTGATGGCGTTTCTTGACCTGGATGACGCAGCCGCCCCAGTCGGTCATGCAGTACGGGATGACCACATCCTGCACGATGCCGGGCTGCAGTCGTTCGCACAGCTCGAAGATCGCCGCCTCGCGCACTGTGGTGTCGATATTGTGGTCGTCGAGCGTGTGCACGCCGAGCGCGAAGATGATCGGCTTGGTCTCCGGCTTGCGCATCGTCACGGCGGTGACGTGGAAGGTCGGCGCCTTGTAGGCCTTGCCCATGTAGCCGGCCCATTCGGGATGGAAATGGTAACGACCCTGGACGCCGGCGTCCTCCGACTCCTTGGTTTCGAAACGGCGATCGCGCGGATGGATATAGCCTTCTAGAACCAGCTCGGCGTCAGCGAGAGTGTAGGCGTCGACCGTTCGGCACTTGACCATGCGAACGGGGCTGCCCTGCACCGCGCCGGCAATGCCGATTTCATCGCAGCCCATCGGCAAGATGGCGTAGTCGAAGCCGGCACCTGCGAGTAGCGTACAAGCGGGCGGCACCCCAAAGCACACAGAAATCGGGATCGGCTTATCGTCCGCGTAATACTTGTTGGCCACCTGCCACATGTGCGAGCCGGGCGAAATCTGGAACGTGCCGACATTGCCCCAGCGGAAGTTCATGCGGTTGTAACCGAGATCGGTGCCGCCATCGAACTGGTCGAAGCTGATGCAGCGGATGCCGGAACCGACGGTGAGCTCGGTCTCGTAAGTGGTATGGCGGATCGGCACCATGTACTTGTTGACGTCATCCGGATTGAGGATGACGTGCTCCTGCACCGGCGCTTGCTCCTGAGGAATAATCACCGGCTTGAGCGGCTTGCGGAACGCCTGGGCGATCTTGCGCGTGCGCTCGATGTCGTTCTTCCAGCCGAACATCTTGTTGATGACGTTCATGTCGCCGAACAGGTTGGTGATGACCCTGTGGTTCGGCTTGCCCTTGACGTTGTTGAAGATGACCGGGCAGCCGCCATCCAGATGCTTTTGCAGCCCGGTCACTTCGAGATCGGGATCGACCGGCTTGTCGGTTTCGATCAAGTCGCCTTGCGACTTCAGCCATTCCAGCGTTTTCCGCAGATCGATGACATCGGCGGCGTCTGGCTGGGGAGTCTCTTTGCTCATCGCTTTCTGCATGACGTCCGAACTCCAAGGTTTCCTGTAAGTTGTTCGATTGACGTTGGATATCGCTCTCGAGAGAGGGGCTTATTTGCCGGTACTCCAAAAATCATTATACTTCTAAGTATTTTACGATATAATGTTTTTTGTAAAAAGAAAAGGGTCACCCAAGCTTAAACTCATGGCTGCACTGCTCACGGGCGGCCATTTTTGGCCGCAGCGCACAAACGGCCTCGGTTGCAGGGTGGCGATCATGATGGCGGACGACGACGCGCAGGACTGGGCCGATCGGATCGGCAGGCGCGTCGCCACGCTCGTCATCGTGCTATTAATTGCGCTGTTCGCCTATGGATATCCGAGCCCGCTAGTCTTTAGATAGAGACGGTGGCTGTAGTTGATCACGAAGCGCCGGGAACGGCTGATTTGGATTGCCCCTTTCCAGCTTGTTGCCTCACGGGGAGCCCCAGCCTCGCGCTGGGGTTCTTTCCGGCAAGCGGCCATCAACCCGAAGTGTATTCATATCCGCTTGCGCACAAGGCGGACAAGCAAACTCTTGTCCAGAATATTCGCTATTGGGCATAGAAATTGTTAGGCGCTGACGCTCAAAGTTCGTTGGGTAGGAATAGATGCAACACATTTGCAACATTCTGGCATAAGCCATTGATAAACCGGCCCTCAAAGTGGTTTCCTAAACCGAAGGCCGGAGGTTCGACTCCTCCCGGGACCGCCAGCAATAACTTTCGCCGACCGG
>DAIMKK010000254.1:0-3930 GCA_036721745.1 Pseudolabrys sp.
CCGCACGCCTGCAGGTCGCAACGGTTTGCCGTCGGCTGGGCCGGCACCCGAGATGCCGGGTGTTCGGCGGATTGCTCACTCGGCTTCGTCTCGGCCGCTTTCGCCCGCTCCATCTTCGGCTCGGCGGCCATCGCCACATCGGCCGTCGGCTCATCTTTGGCGGTGATGGCCGGTGACAGCGATGGACCCGCGGTAGGTGACGGTGATTGCGGCAGGTGCTGCAGGCTGGCGACGGCCTCTTGCAGCGCCTGCGCAGCCGGCTGAGTTTGGTCGGTCTGCGGCTGCGCCGGGGCGCTGCTCGCGGTCGATGCCGCGCCAGTGGTCACGTTGCTTGTCGTTACGTTGCTTGGCGGATAGACCGTGCGCACCTCTTTCTTTTCGCCGGCTGGGTTTGCCGGATAGACCGGTGAGAGCGCCTGCTTCGCGTCGCCTTGCGCGGCTTGGTCGCGCTGCGCGGCCACGCGCTGCTCCAGCTTATCGGGCGGATTCACCTGCCGATGATTGGCACGAACGGCTTCGACGGCAGCGGCGCCGTCATTAAGTCGAGGCCGAATAGCGCGCCCGCTGCTGCTACAACCAATACGACGAAATAGACTAGGAATGACATCGCTCGGCCTTCGACAGGTGACAAAGTTCCGGCACGGCAACGCCCGGCCGCACACTCCGTTCCGCCGCTCAGGCGAGTTCCAGACGAAACAAGTTCCGTCGTGGCCTCTACTGAGGCGGCGTGCCCTTGGTGCACAGCTTTCGCACACCAAAGCTCGGTGCATATGTGCAATCCGACGCCGTGAACGTGCGATAGGCGGCGGTGCAGGCGGCAATGTCGCATTTCGGCGGCGCCGCTTCGACCGCCGACGCGGCCGGCTCATTCGTTTGAACGGTGGCGCTCGGACGCGGCGCAGCCTGGGCGGGCGGGGCGGGATTGCTGATGAGGGGCAGGCCAGCGGACGCGGCCGGCGGCGCCGGGATCACGGCCTGTACCGGGGGGCTCGCCGCCACCGGCGGCTCAGTGACGCCGGTAACCGCCGCGACTGGCCGGACGGCTGGCCGCACGCCCACCCAGTCCATGCCGAACACGACATTGCAGACCGCGACCGCCAGAACCGCGCTAGCGGCGAGGAATGATTTCGTATTGTCCGACAGTGAGGGGAACATGGCGCCATCCCAATGCTGGATTATACGGCCGGTTCCTCGCCAATGCGATCCGAGGATGAGGCTAAATATGCGGACGGATTGCGAATGGAAGGGCTGGCGGAGTGAGGGCGGCGCTGCCGCGTCCAAAGCATTTTATTCGTATTCGCACTTGTTCTTTCATGTCTGGGCGATCGAACTATGGTTCCCTCGCCTCGATTTCGCCTGCATGCGGTCCGCAAAATTGTCCCGATTTGGTACCACTTAAGTCGTGCACGAACGGGGTTTTCCACTTCCACCAATTCGACGTGCGGCGTCGGCCGGCGTGAATTCGAGGATCGAACGCAATGCGGCGTCTGTTTGTCGCTAGCTGTCTGGCTTTGCTGACGTGGGGCAACGCCGTCGGTCCTGAGCCGACCTACTCAAAACTGCCAGATGACGGCGAGCAAGCGGTCGTCCCCTTGCCAAAATTTCCGAAGGCGGAGATTGCCGTCGCGCCGGCGGTGCGCGCGGACACGCAGGCCAACACCACGGCGCTTCTGGTCTCGACCGGTTACGCCGACCAGTACGAAATTCCCGATCCAGTCGCCGAACGCGTGCCGGCTGTGCCGCCGCAGCTCAAACCGATCGTTAAGCCGATCATCCCGCGCTCGCTCGCGGAAATCTGCGACAGCCTCACCGACGCGGCGCACAGCAATAATTTGCCGCTGCCGTTCTTCATCCGGCTGCTGTACCAGGAAAGCGGATTCCGGCCGGGCACGGTGAGTCCTGCGGGCGCCGAGGGTATAGCGCAATTCATGCGGGAGACGGCGGCGGACGTCGGCCTCGACAATCCGTACGATCCCGTGCAGGCAATCACGGCCTCCGCCCAGCTGCTACGCGATCTGGCGCAGAAATTCGGCAATCTCGGCCTGGCCGCAGCCGCCTATAATGCCGGGCCGAAGCGCATCCGCGATTGGCTGGTCAAGAAAGGCAACCTACCGGCGGAGACGCAGAATTATGTGAAGACGATCACCGGCCGCCCGGCGGAAAATTGGACGCTGGCCGCGGCCGGCAGCCCTGCCGTAAAGCTGCAGCGGCACGCGCCCTGTCAGGAGACCGCCGGCCTGCTCGCCTGGGACGGCCCCGAGCACATCCCGCTGCCGCCGATGCGCGGCGACAAGACGCACAAAGCGCCGATGGAGCCCGCGCCGGCCCTGCGCGGCACCGCGATGGCGGTCTTAAGCGCGCATGTGAAGATCGCACGGCACGGCACACAGATGGCGGCGGTGACCGACACCGTCACGCTGAAGGTGTCCGCCAAGGGCGGCGTCAAGCAAGACACCAAGCACGCCATCACGCACGCCGCCGCGCAACTCGCCGCTGGCAAGCAGAAGCATCGCACGGTGCAGGTGTCGGAGCGGTAGCGGCGACTAACGCCGCCGCTGCCAGCGCGCGCCGCAGGTCGGCGGCAATGGCAGGTCAGGTGTCGGGTTCACCGACGCAGCGCATCAGCTCGCTACGCAGGTCCGGCATTAGCTGCTCGCACGGCGCCGATAGATGTCGGCCTGCACCGCGATCAGCGCGAATAAAAGATCATGCTCGACACCACCACGCTCGCGCTCGATCGCGGCGACAGCGGGGGCAACGTGCGCGGGCTGTTCGACGTCGGCGTGAGGCCGTGGCTTCGCGATATGGCGCGTGCCTATTCCAAATGGACGGCAGTGGCGTGATCCGATCAAGTCATTTCCCAACGCGTCCTTCTACGACGCGGCTGGCACGTTCCTACGCGAAGTCGATTCTGTGTATTTCAACGGAAACGGTCTCGCGCAGGACGAGGCCGTGCGGATCAGAACCTTGCTAGCCGACCGTCTGATCGACTCCAGCGGCTGGCGCTGGAACGCGACCCGGCATTCATCTTCGATCGAGATGCATCTGGGTCCGGCCGTCGCCACGTTCTTCTTCAACGCGTACGGCTACTTCCAGCCGCCCAAGGCGTATCTGCTGGAGAGAGGTGTGGACCGGCTCCTGCCGTTCCTGCCGCTCCCGGATCGGATCGGCTCCGATTTCTGGATCAATCACGGCGTCGGCCACCGGGTCTGCGTGCTGCTGGGAAAAACTTTTCGTCGGGACGAAGCGGGTCACGGATGCGGGATTGCGCGCAGAGGTCGACGCAATCCTCGCCGCGCTAGTCAAAGTCGGCGTCGCCGAGGCGAGTCAGCTTGAAAACGCGCTGGCTGCCCTGCTGTGATTCGCCGAATCATTGCGGGGCTGATCCGACAGGCTTGTGAGACACTGGGGGCGCGATCAAAATTGCAGCTTCGGCCACCCCGGATTGCGCTTGGCGTTCTCGATCTGCTCCGCCGTGAGCGGCGGCCGCTGCACTATAATACAATTCTCGGCATCGAGTCGAAGTGCACCGAGCATTTGTGTAAGCATATTCCAAATTTCTCAATGGCTTACGATGATAAAATTGATGATAACGACGCGCGACGCAACTCAACTTGGTTTCGCTTGATGCAAAAGTTGCGAGTGGACCCACGTCCCGTCCGCGAGCCGCACCCCCTATTTTTGACACACAAACTCGTTTTGAATTTCTAGGGGATGATTCCCGATCGGCGGATGATGTCGATCCAAGCCCAAGTGGGCGGCCAACCAAGGCAAAAAGGGTTGCGGATGATGCGTAAGACTTCACTCATTTTACTCGGCGCGGCGGTGGGAGCGGCAATGACGCTGTTTGCTACCCAACCGCACAGCTTTCCATCTGCTCCAGGATGCCATCCCCCTGCACGACCAGGTGGCCTTCGCGGATCTCCTCGG
>DAIMKK010000254.1:3940-4779 GCA_036721745.1 Pseudolabrys sp.
CCACTGGACAGCACCGCCAGGCCGCACAAAACCAAATCCATCTCGACTACGCCCTCGACTGGGAAGCCGACCAGATGACCGTCACCCTCCGGAACCACTCCGCCGACCGCAACTACGTCGTCTATGTCGTCGTCGAGGAAACCTTGGACAGCGGCAAGGTGCTCCATACCGCCCAGCGCATCCCTGTCATAGGGCAGCTCACCTACGTGCCCCAGACCTTCTTCGACCAGGAAGCGGCCGCCATCGCCCTCCTCAACAAGACCATGCGCGACTTTAACGACCGCTATGTGCATTCCGTCGGAAACGTCCTCGGCCGCCCCCCCGCTCCCGGCGACCCCGTCTCCGGCTTGCTCGGTCTCTCTTACGAGCAAATCGCCACCGACCCCGTCCTCCGCGAGTTCGCCTTGAGCGATTTCACCTCCCTCGAATCCCTCGAGCGTTTTGCCGCCCAAGCCGCACACCACCCAGCGGCCGCGACCATCCTCAGCCGATCGCTCAAGGAAGCCCGCATTCCCGAATCGACCATCGAGTCCGTTCTTCGAACTGGGCGAGCGCGATCCTGACCAGGCCCGCCTCGCCTGAGAAGTCAGTACGCAGTGGTCGGGCTGAACCGAGTGGACTCTCCTGTTCGGTTGAAAAAGGGAGAAAGCCTTCATAGGCGTTGATGCGCTTTTCGCGCTGCAGCGGGCAAGCGAACAGACTTCGTTCCTGTGTTTCCCCCTCTGCGGCTTCCTTCTTCCCCACCACATACCGGCTTATCAAAAGGTGAAAGGCTGTTCCCGTCACGTAGTTCGACGTCCGGCACCCGCTCTCAGTCCCACCTTTGCACCAAGTAAACT
>DAIMKK010000255.1:0-956 GCA_036721745.1 Pseudolabrys sp.
GCGGAATTGGAAGGAAGAATGATGACGAGCATGCGAGCCATGGTGCTGGACGTGCCGCGCACGCCGCTGGTCATGCGCGAAGGGTCGGTGCCGAGGCCCGGCGCAGGCGAGATCCTGGTCGCGGTTGCGGCTTGCGGGGTCTGCCGCACCGATTTGCATGTGGTCGACGGCGAATTGGAACACCCGAAATTGCCGATCGTGCCCGGGCACGAGATCGTCGGCCGCGTCGTCGCCGCGGGGGCGGGCGTCAGCGGCTTCACCATGGACGAACGCATCGGCGTGCCCTGGCTGGGCGCGACCTGCGGGACCTGCCCCTACTGCCGCAGCGGTTCCGAAAACCTGTGCGATGCGCCGATATTCACCGGCTACTCGCGCGATGGCGGCTATGCGACCCATGCCGTCGCCGATGCACGGTTTTGTTTTCCGCTGGGCGAGGCGGGCGATGACGCCGAGATCGCGCCTTGGCTGTGCGCCGGCCTGATCGGCTGGCGCAGCTACCGCATGGCGGGCGAGGGCAAGACGCTCGGCCTCTATGACTTTGGCGCCGCTGCCCACATTTTGGCGCAGGTCGCGATTTGGCAGGGCCGGCGCGTATTCGCTTTCACGCGTAAAGGCGATACCGCGGCGCAGGACTTCGCCCGCGCGCTCGGCGCGGTGTGGGCGGGCGGTTTGGATGAACCGCCGCCGGAGCCGCTTGATGCAGCCATTATATTTGCGCCGGTCGGCGCGCTGGTGCCGGCGGCGCTGAAAGCGGTGCGCAAGGGCGGGCGCGTGGTCTGCGGCGGCATTCACATGTCGGACATCCCGAGCTTTCCCTATTCATTGCTGTGGGAGGAGCGGCATGTGATGTCGGTGGCTAACCTCACGCGCAGCGACGCGCATGAATTTTTGGCGCTGGCGCCGAAGGCGGGCGTGCACTGTGAGGTGACGCGCTATCCGCTGGCGCGCGCCAACGA
>DAIMKK010000255.1:966-4759 GCA_036721745.1 Pseudolabrys sp.
ATCTGCGCGACGGCCGCCTGCAAGGAGCGGCAGTGCTCATTCCCTGAGTTAGATCAGCGCACCGGCTCGGCGTGGCCGATCACGCGCTTGATCGTGGGCGAGCGCTGCTTCAAAGCGCGCTCCAGCGCATCGACCTTCTCGTGTACGGCCTGCACGCTCAGGTCCGGACCGAAGCGGCAGTGGAAATTGACGATTTCGCCCTCGTCAGTCTCACGCACCCGCACATCGTGCACATCGCGCAAAGTGCGGCCGTCCGCCGCGAGCTCGGCGAGCGCGATCTCGACCGCCTTCACGCGCTCGGGCGGGGCCTCGCGGCCGGCGGCGCGGTGCGGCTGCAACGGCTCGATGTGGGTATCGATTTCGACGCTGGTGCCGAGCTCGGCGGCGATCGCGCTTTCCAAAGCGTCCGCCAAGGCGTGGGCGTCGCGTAACGAGAGTTTGCCGTCCACTTCCAAGTCGAGCGAGATCGCCAGCCGGTCGTTCAGATCGTGCACCGTCACGTGATGCACGGCGAGCGCGCGGTTGCGTGCGATCACCATCACGCGGTCGAGCACGGTTTCATTGTTGAGCGCCACCGGATCGGTGATGACCGTCGGCTCGGCGCCCGGCATGCGCTGGCGGATCGCGGCGTCGACGGCGTCCTTGATCGCGCTCACCCGGTCGAGCGGCAGCGTGCGGCTGACCGCGACGGTCAGATCGATGAAGGTTTTATCGCCGACGGCGCGCGCGCGCACCTGATCGACCGCGACCACGCCGGGCACCTTCGCGGCCACGGCGGTAATCTGCTCGGCAGCGCCTTCCGGCGCCGTATCGGTCAGCGTTTCGATAGTACGCCGCCCGAGCCGCCAGCCGGCGACGCAGACCAGAAGCGCGACCACCAACGCGGCTGTCGAATCCGCCCACCACAGGCCGAAGCGCACGCCGCCGAGACCGATCAGCACGGCCAGCGAGGCCCATAGATCGGATGAAAAGTGCAGCGCGTCGGCTTCCAGCGCCTGACTTCGCGTCTGCTTGGCGGTATGGGAGAGCGCGCGCGAGCGGAAAAAATCGACCGCGATCGACACCGCGATCACCCCGAACGCCCAAGCATTGGCGATCACCGCGTGCTCTTCATGTTCGGTCAGACGTTTGACCGCTTCCCAGATGACCACGCCGGAGAGCAGGAACAGCAGCGCCGTTTCCGCCAACGCCGAAACGCTTTCGACCTTGCCGTGGCCGTAATGGTGCTCCGCGTCCGCCGGCTTGCCCGAAACGCGAACCGCCAGATAGGTCATCACCGTGGCGCCGAGATCGATCAGCGAATGGCCGGCCTCCGACAGGATCGCTAGCGAGCCGGTGGCAAAGCCGACCAAGCCCTTGGCGATCGTCAGCGCGGCGGATGCCGCGATCGAGGTGAGTGCGACTTGTTCTTTTTCGTTCTGCATGCGGCGCCTTTGGCCCGATACTACAACATGATCGGCTTGCCGTCCGCCGCCGCCGAGCGCACCACCGCATCGAGAATGCGGATATTGCCGAGCAATTGCTCGGTGGAAAAGCGATAGGGCGCGCGGCCCTCCACCGCGTCGGCCCAGGCTTCGAAATTCAGCCGCACGGTATTGACGTCGTGGTAGCTACGCGTCTGCCGGCTGCCGTCCGCCGCGCAATGCACGAAGGTCGACGGGATGCCTTTGTCGACATTGCCGCCTTCCTGCACCTCGACCCAGCCTTGGTCGCCGATCAGCGTGAAGCGCCCGTAAAACGGCGGGTTCGACAGACACGTGATGCGTCCGCGCACGCCATTGGCAAAATCGATCTCGGCCGAAACGAAATCCTCCGACGGCGCCGGGAAAATCTGCGAGGCGGTGCGGGCGGCGACGCGGGTCGGCGCCCCGGCGAGCGACAGGAACATGTCGCCAAGATGAATGCCGAGCGCGGTCCAGGCGCCGGCCGGCGCGTGCCTGGGGTCGCGCCGCCAGTTCGCCGGATCGATCTTGCGGAAATTGCTGTGGCTGACATTGGCGTCCATGTGCAACAGCCGCCCGAGCGCGCCGCTCTCGAACAGGCGGCGCATTTCCTCCATCGCCGGCTCATAGCGGCGTTCATGCCCGATGCCGAGCACGCCGCCGGCCTTGACGCTGGCGGCCAGAATTCGCTCCGCGCTCGCGGTATTGAGCGCCAGCGGCTTCTCACAGAATACCTGCTTGCCGGTTTTGAGGCCGGCGATCGCCATCTCCTCATGCAGCAAATGCGGCGTGACCACCGCGACGGCGTCGACGTCCGATCGCTCAAGCAAATCCTTGTAGTCGGCGACGAGATCGAATCCGTGCGCGGCCGCGAAGGGCGCGACCGTGTTGTGATCGATGTCGCAGCCCGCCACTACCTTGAAGCGCGGGCTGGTCGCGAGACACGTGACGATCTGCTTGCCCCACCAGCCGAGCCCGATAATGCCGATCCGGATCATGTCATTGCCTTGAGCGTTTGCGGCCCTGACAATGCGGGGGCGACTGCAAATGCGCAATGGTGCAGCGCAGTCGTACTGCTCCTTCGAATTTCCAGCGGGTTGCATTGATTTTGGTCAATTGAGCCTTCCAGCCGTTTGGTAGGTTATTTTTCCCGGTCCGCGCTTTCTATCCGTCCATGCCAAAAAACAGCGAACGCAGCGCACGCCGGGCTCGCCTGAATTTCGCAAAACGTGAGCGCCACTCCGTCACAACCTCCCCGATATGTGAAAGGATTGAATTGCCGTGGCAAAACGAACCAAAGTCATCATCTCCTGCGCTGTCACCGGCTCGATTCATACGCCGACAATGTCGGATGCCTTGCCGATCACTCCGGACGAGATCGCGCGGCAATCGATCGAGGCCGCCGAAGCGGGCGCTGCGATCATTCACCTCCATGCGCGCAATCCGCAGACCGGCGCGCCGACGCCCGATCCGAACGTGTTCATGCAGTTCTTGCCGCGCATCAAACAGAGCACCAAGGCGATCGTGAATATCTCGACCGGCGGCGCTCTTGGCATGAGCATGGATGAGCGCATCGCGGCCGCCGTGCGGGCGGAGCCGGAGATCACGTCGCTCAATATGGGATCGATGAACTTCGCCATCTTCAACTTGGCGAAGCGCTACGACAAATGGAAATACGATTGGGAGAAGCCGTATTTGGAACGCACGGAAGACGCCATCTTCCCCAACACGTTCAAGACGATCGACTACGTCATCACGCAACTGGCCGATAACGCGGCGTGAAGTTCGAGCACGAATGCTACGACGTCGGACATTTGTACAATACGCAATATTTCTACGACAACGGGCGGCTGAAGCCGCCGATCTTCCTGCAATTCATCTTTGGAATATTAGGCGGCATCGGCGCCGATCTGGATCATCTCGTCCACATGAAGAACACCGCCGACAAGCTGTTCGGGGATGACTACGTCTTCTCCGTGCTGGCGGCCGGTCGGCACCAAATGAATTTCACGACGCAGTCGGCGCTGATGGGCGGCAGCGTGCGCGTGGGACTTGAGGACTCGCTTTACATCGGAAAAGGCAAGCTGGCGGCCTCAAACGCGCAGCAGGTCGCCAAGATTCGGCGGATTTGCGAGGATCTGTCGCTCGAGATTGCGACGCCGGACGAAGCTCGCGCCATTCTCGGCACCAAAGGCGGCGACGCCGTCAAATTCTAGCCGCGGTTACCCTCAACAGGGTGGAGGAAATCATGGATATCCAAGTCGGGCTCAATGCCATTGCCGAAGCGAGCAAGAAACTCTCGAACTGGGGCCGCTGGGGCGCGGACGATCAAATCGGCACCCTCAATTTCG
>DAIMKK010000256.1:0-4739 GCA_036721745.1 Pseudolabrys sp.
AGCCCGGCAAATGCCGGCAGCGCGGGCCGATCAGCGGCGCCAGCGTATAGCGATAAACTGCCACCAGTCCGCGTCCGGCCAGCCGCGGCAGGCGCGCGATGCTGAAGGACGGCGTTCGTTGTCCGCTCATTTCCGCCATAAAGTTTCCGGATAAAGTTCCACGAGAAGTTCCATCGCAATGGAACCGCCGGTCTTGATGTAAGACAATGTCGATAGCGACTATTTTACACTAGACCCGAATCCGCCGGCTCATTAGAAACGACCTGACCGGGGTCTCGATAGCCGCCAAAGCCCAATAAGAACGCGGACAACCGCGCCAACAATAAGGGCTCGACGGCGAGAAGGGGAAGCATGGCTCGCTCTTTTGTGCTTGCAATCGCGCTTGCTTCGGCGGCGCTGGTCAAGCCGTTGCCGGCATCGTCGCAGACCGCCGATCGCACGCTGCCGATGCGCTTCGATTTGCGCCTGCAAGGCCCGGCCGAAAGCTGCGGCGCCAAGTGCCAACTTTGGATTTCGGCGAGCGGCGCAATCACGGCGGAGACTCCGCGCGACTTCGAATTATTCGCGCAAGGTCGCGAACTCACCGGCGCCACGGTGGTGCTCGATTCCGACGGCGGCTCGGTGCTCGGCGCTATCGCGCTCGGCCGCGACATCCGCCACTTTGGCCTCGACACCATGGTCGGCCGTATCGTCGATCTTCCAAGTGGCCATGAGAGGCCGCGCGGGCGCTATGTGCCGCGCGCCGATTGCGAATCCATGTGCGGCTTCGTGCTGCTGGGCGGCGTGCACCGTGCGGTGCCGGCCGAAGGGCGCGTAATGGTGCATCAGATCTGGCTCGGCGACCGCCGCGACGATCCGACCGCCGCGAACTACACGGCCGAGGACCTCGTGCTGGTGCAGCGCGATATCGGGCGGCTGGCGAGATATACCATCGACATGGGCGGCTCGATTGATTTTCTCAATCTGGCGCTGCGTATCCCGCCTTGGGAGCCGATGCATGCCTTGACGGCGGACGAGACGCGCCGCACGCGACTTGTGACCGATGCGCCGGCCGCGCCGGTGTCGGCGGCCACAGTCGCAGCGTCTCCGTCGCCGGTCACGGCGCCGCCTGTTCCGCGCATGACCGATGGCACCCACGCGACCAGGATCAGCGAACGGCACTGGGAGGTGGTCGATCACGCAGGCGTCGCGGCCCTGGCGCGGCGCCAGCCGCTCACCGTCGAAGGCGAGGACATCGGCAGCTTCGATCTCATGCTCGCTTGCGGCGCCGGCGGCGACAGCTACGACGTGCGCTACGTCGAGCGGCGCCATAATGGCGACCGCATTCAGATGCCGGCCGAACTCGGCGCGGTGACCATGGCGGTCGGGGGCATGTCGGCCTCGCTCAAGGTGGTTACCTCGGAACGCCGCACGCAGCCCGACGAACTCGTCACTTATGCCGCCGGCACAGTGCCGGCCGCGCTGATCGGCGCGTTCACCGCCGCCGGCAACCACTCGATGCTGATCGAGACCCGCAGCACCGGCATGGTCACAGGCATTCGCCTCGGCAATACCGGAGCGCAGCAGAACCTGCCGCGGCTGGTTTCGAGTTGTGTGAAGCCGATCGGCGACCGCGCCGACTTGTCGGCGCGCAAGATCGGCGGCATGGCGGCGGCGAAGTAAACTATTGCGCCGCCTGTTTTCGCTTGGCCTCGATCTGGTCGAGCGCCGACACCACCGCGTCGAAAGTGAGCATGGTGGAGGCGTGGCGCGCCTTGTAATCGCGCACCGGCTCAAGCACCGCGATATCGGCCCATTTGCCGGAGGGCGGCGGGCCGTTTTCCTTCAGCATCTTGCGCACGGCCTCGCGCAATTCTCGTAGTTCCGCCGGCTTCGCGCCGACCACATAGCGGGCCATGATCGAGGATGAGGCTTGGCCCAAAGCGCAGGCCTTCACGTCGTGGGCGAAATCGCCGACCACCGGGCCGTTCATCTTGAGGTCGACGGTGACGGTGGAACCGCACAGCTTGGAGTGGGCGGTGGCGCTGGCATCGGGCGAATCGAGACGCCCCAGACGGGGGATATTGCCCGCCAGGTCGAGGATTTTTGCGTTGTAAACCTCGTTAAGCATTGAAGTATTGCCGGTTTGCCCGTTGCTGCCGATTGCCTCTGCCGCGCAAACGAATATATAGGGGCTGACCCAATGGCGCGAGAAGGGGTTCTTGGCGCCGGGCATGGTTTTAAGAGCCATGCCGAATGGGAATGCGGCGTCCTGGCGCCCCGCATTGGACCGGAACGGTCAAGCGGGTTACTGACGCGGCCACCCCGGTGACACTCCCGGTGCAGCCCAGACGGGTGCGTGCCGGTCGAACGGAGAGACCGTTATGGACGCAAAGAACACGATCATTAAGCCGTGGCCCAAGCAGGGTCTGTCCGAGCATGTGCGGGCGGCGCCCACACCGGTCGAGCCGCGCCCCTCGCGCGAACAGGCGGAAGCCGCCGTGCGCACGCTGATCGCCTATGCGGGCGACGATCCCGACCGCGAAGGCCTGCTGGAGACGCCCAAGCGCGTGATCGGCGCTTATGAAGAACTCTACCAGGGCTACCGCGAATGCCCGGTGGAAGTGCTTGACCGCACCTTCAGCGAGACCGGCGGCTATGACGACTTCGTGCTGGTCAAGGATATCTCGTTCAATTCGCATTGCGAACACCACATGATGCCGTTCTACGGCAAGGCGCACGTCGCCTATATGCCGGTGGAGCGGGTGGTAGGTCTGTCGAAGCTGGCGCGCTTGGTTGACGTCTACGCGCGCCGTTTGCAGACGCAAGAGCATCTGAACTCGCAGGTGGCGATCGCGATCGACGAGATTTTGAAACCGCGCGGCGTCGCGGTGATGATCGAGGCCGAGCATATGTGCATGTCGCTGCGCGGGGTGGAGAAACCCGGCGCGCTGACGGTGACGACGCATTTCACCGGCGCATTCCGTGAGGATGCCAACGAGCAAGTCCGTTTCATGACCATGCTGCGTGGGGCGCAACGTTAAGCCCCGCGTCAACACGCGAGGCCTGCCTTGACTGACAAACCTGCATTTGCACCACGTGGCTCGACCGCCGAGGTCGAGGAAGGCTTGGCCTTCGCGCCCAAATTCGACGCCGACGGGCTGATCACCGCGGTCGCCACCGACGCCAAATCGGGCGACGTGCTGATGGTCGCGCACATGAACGCGCAAGCGCTTCGCTTGACCATCGAGAGCGGCGAGGCCTGGTATTACAGCCGCTCGCGTAAGGCACTGTGGAAGAAAGGCGAGAGTTCTGGCCACGTTCAGCGCCTGGTCGAATTGCGCGTCGATTGCGACCAGGACGCTCTCTGGCTCAAGGTCGAGCAAGCGGGCTCCGGCGCCTGCCACACCGGACGGCGTTCATGCTTTTACCGGTCGGTTCCGCTCGGCCAAAGCGGGGCGGTTACGCTCGAATTCCGTAACGCCGACAAGGGGTTCGACCCGCATTCGGTCTATGACGAGGCGGCCGGCAAGCCGCGCCGTTAAGCGACGAAAGCGGTTTCACTGAACGAAAATCGCATGTAGGCTTATAGATAGGTGCGCGTTTTGCGCTGGCGGTTACTTCGTGGGCGACGGAATTGGTATGGGGGCGGTAGCGGCAACTCAAGTCGGTGCACGGCGGCGTTTCTGTCTGCTGCTGGTGAAGCCGTCGCACTATGACGAAGACGGCTATGTCATCCAGTGGATGCGCTCGCCGGTGCCGTCGAACTCGTTGGCCGCGCTCTACGGCCTCGCCAAGGACTGCGCCGAGCGCCGTGTCCTTGGCGATGATGTCGATATCGACATCCATGCCTTCGGCGAAATCAATATTCGCATCCGTCCCGAGCGCCTGGCGGCGCTGGTCGAGAAAGCCGATGCCGGCATGGTCATGCTGGTCGGTGTGCAGTCGAACCAGTTCCCGCGCGCGCTCGACATCGCCAAGCCGCTGCGCGCACGCGGCATCCAAGTTTGCATCGGCGGCTTCCACGTCTCCGGTGTGCTGTCCATGCTTGACGGAGTCGATCCCGATCTCGACCGTGCCCGCGCCCTGGGCCTGTCGCTGTTTGCGGGCGAGGCGGAAGGTCGGCTCGATCTGGTGTTGCGCGACGCCGCCGAAGGCGCGCTCAAGCCGCTCTACAATTACATGGACGACCTGCCAGGCATCGAGGGCACGCCGATCCCGCTGCTGCGGGTCGAGCGCGCGCAGCGCACCATCGCCGGCACCACCAGCTTCGACGCCGGCCGCGGTTGTCCTTATCAGTGCTCGTTCTGCACCATCATCAACGTGCAGGGGCGCAAGTCGCGCCGCCGCTCGCCGGACGACGTCGAAAAGATCGTGCGGGTGAACTACGCGCAGGGCCTGCGCGCCTTCTTCATCACCGACGACAATTTCTCGCAACAAGGATTGGAAACCGATCCTCGACCGCCTGATTTATCTGCGCGAGGTGGAGAAATTCAACACCAGTTTGATTATCCAAGTCGATACGCTTTGCCACAAGCTGCCGAATTTTATCGAGAAATGCGCACGCGCCGGCATCAAGCGCGTGTTTATCGGGCTCGAGAACATCAACCCGGCCAATCTGCTCGGCGCCAAGAAGCGGCAAAACAAGATCACCGAATACCGCCAGATGCTGCTGGCCTGGAAAAGCGCCGGTGTTCTCACCTATGCCGGCTATATCCTCGGCTTCCCGAACGATACCTATGAATCGATCTTGCACGACA
>DAIMKK010000257.1:0-4723 GCA_036721745.1 Pseudolabrys sp.
TGTCGAGCGTGATCCAGGCGTTGAACAGGCCGGCCACCGGCTTGCCGTCGGTTCCTTTCACCGCACGCTTCTCGTAGTGCACTCCCTTGGAGATCGCCTCGCGCGCCTGTTCGGCGACCAGATTGTGATCCTTGGCTTCGGCCTTTTGCACGGCGACGACGCGGGCTGCTTCTGCGGTCATTGCTATGCTCCTAACGGTGCGGGAACGAGAACGGCACGGCGCTTAATCGCGCCGGCATGCACGGCCTCGAACACCTGATTGATCTCGCTGAGCGGATGCTTTTCGACGAATGGCGTGACCTTGACGCGGCCGTTCATCACGAGTTCCAAGGCCGCCGGATAAAGTTCGGGCGGACAGCCCCAATTTCCAAGCGCGCGCGCGTGATAGGCCATCAAGTTGGAGAGCCGCACTTCGACCTTGTCCATCGTGAAACCGACGACGCAGAGGGTCGCGCCATGGTTGATCAGGCTCCAGGCCGTCTCCTGCCCGGCGCGGCTGCCGGAACATTCGAAAATAATCCACTCGGTCTGGCGCAAACCGTGTTCCTTGGCGAAGGCTTGGATGGCGGCTTTGAGGTCGCGCGCGGACATCTGCTTGGAATTCAGCGTGAGCGCGGCGCCCTGCCCGGTAATGGCGGCGAGTTTGTCCGGGTTCACGTCAATTGCGATAACGACGCCGCCCATGGCGGCCGCGATCTGGGCGGCATAGCCGCCGACGCCGCCAACCCCGTTGACGATGACCAGATCGCCTTTGGTGACTCCGGCCTGCACGACCGCCTGGTAGGGCGTGGTCACGGCGTCGGCGATCACCGAAAGATCGGCGAGGTCAATACCGACGCTGGCCAGGCGGTGCTCATCGACCACGCACAACCCGCGCGACGGCACGACGATGTGCGTGGCAAAGCCGCCTTGAATATCGTTGCCCGGCATCTTCTGATTGGGGCAGATCGTTGCTTTGCCGCGCTTGCAAGCATCGCATTGGCCGCACGGGATCACAGCCGGAATGATAACCGCGCGATCGGTAAACCAGAGCGCGTCCGTGCCGGTGTCGACGACGTGGCCGCTGATCTCATGGCCGAGCGCCAGCGGTAGTTCGTGCTTGGTACGCACACCGTCGTAATAGTAGCCAAGATCCGTATGGCAGACCCCGCAACCGGCGATTTCGACCAGGACTTCATCGGGGGCGAGCGTACCGACGTCGAATTCCATCGGGACGAAAGGCTTGCCGGCGCCGGTCATCATCCATCGAATTGGCTTGGCGCTCATCGGTCTGCCCTCCAGAATGGACGCTGAGCCCGTCGCCGGACCTGTCGCGGCCTCAGCTTTCATTCTTCGTTCGGCGACCGGAAGACTTCCTTGATCAAGGTCAAGGAAAGCCGAATAAACGCATTCTAGTACTTAAATACATATTGGAGCCGGATGCCCGTGAAATGGGCTCTAATCAGGGGATAATGGCCATGGCAGTCTCGCCGAGTATCTCGATTGCGATCATTGGCAGCGGCGGCGCCGGCGCCCTGACCACCGTGGATTCCTTGTTCGAAACGGCCGCCGCCGCTGGCTGGCAAGGGTTATTTACCCGCACCATGGGGCCCCAGATCCGCGGCGGTGAAGCGGCAGGGCTGCTGCGCCTGGCCGTTGACCCGGTCGAAAGTCTGCCCGACCGGTTCGACCTCATGATCGGGATCGATTGGCTGAACGCCGCGCGTTTCGGCGCCGAAATCAAGGCCGGCGATCAAACTTTAGTGATCAGCGATCCGCGCGGCGGCGACTTGCCGCCGATGGTAACGCAGTCCGGCGCGCGCGTGGTCGAAATCCCGATGAAGGAGATGGCCAAGGCCATCCCCGACGGGCGCCCCAACATGATCGCGCTCGGCATTGCCGGCCGGCTGCTCGGCTTTACCATCGAGCAAACGTTTGCGCCGATCGAGAAGCGTCTGGCCGACAAGGGCCCGGCCGCCATCGAAGCGAGTCTGGCCGGCATCAAGGTCGGCTTCGGCGCGGCGGCGGGCATCGATTTTGATCTGCAACTGCCCGCGCCAAAGGCGAGTACCGCCGGCCGTTGGCTGCTGTCGGGCAACGAGGCGACCGCGCTCGGCGCCATTCGTGGCGGCATTCGTTTTGCCGCCGCCTATCCGATCACGCCGGCGACGGAAATCCTCGAATGGCTGGCGCCGAACCTCACCAAAGTCGGCGGAGCGCTGCTGCAAGCCGAAGACGAACTCGCCGCCATCAACATGATCATCGGCGCCTCCTACGGCGGCACGCCGGCGTTGACGGCAACCTCCGGGCCCGGGCTTTCGCTGATGATCGAAGCGCTCGGTCTCGCAACTTCCGCTGAAATCCCGATCGTGGTCGTGGACGTGATGCGCGGCGGACCTTCGACCGGCATTCCGACGAAGTCCGAGCAGGGCGACCTGAATATCGCCATCTACGGCATGCACGGCGACGCACCCCATCTTGTGCTGGCACCGCAATCGGTCGGCGACTGCGTGTTCACCACGCAATGGGCGACTTATCTTGCGGAAGCCCTGCAGGCGCCCGCGATCGTTCTATCCGACCAATTCATGGGACAGTCGCGCGCGGCCATCGAGCGGCCGGCCGACGTCGCCTTCATCGGCGCACGCAGCGTCGCCAGAGAAATTTCCGGCACCTACATGCGCCACGCCATGACGGCCAATGGCGTGTCGCCAATGGCCATTCCCGGAACGCGCGGCGGTCAATATACGGCCGACGGGCTCACCCATTCCGAGCGCGCGACCCCGACCAGTGGCGCCGTCGATCATCTGGCCCAGCTCGACAAGCGGCGTGACAAGCTCGACCGTTTCAACTACGGCGACCATTGGGCGAGCATCGAAGGCAGCGGTGATCTCGCGGTCATCACCTGGGGTTCGCTCACCGGCGCCGCGCGCGAAGCGATCGAACGGGCGGCCGCGGATGGCATCGACGCCCGCATGGTCGCGCCGCGCCTGTTGGCGCCGATCCGGCCGGAACAAATGGCCGCCGCCCTTAAAGGCGTCAAACGCATCCTGGTTGTCGAGCAGACCCATGGCGGCCAGTTCAACAAATTCCTGCGCGCCCACTACGACCTGCCGGCGCCGGTGCGCGTGTTCAACCGCCCGGGACCGCTGCCGATCACCGCCGGCGAAATCCATCGCGCGATCGCGGATTGGAGATAACCCATGTCGAGCGTCGCCTATAAACAAGCCGACTATAAATCCGACGTGAAGCCGATCTGGTGTCCCGGCTGCGGCGACTATCACGTGCTGATGTCGTTCGGCCGTGCCTTCGCGCAATTGGGCCTGCCGCCCGAGCAGATCGCCGTGATATCCGGCATCGGCTGCTCGTCGCGCATTCCCGCCTACACCAATTGTTACGGCTTTCACGGCGTGCACGGACGTTCGCTAGCGCTCGCCGCCGGACTGAAAGTGACGCGGCCCGACTTGACCGTCGTGGTGGCGAGCGGCGACGGCGACGGCTATTCGATCGGCGGCAACCACTTCCTGCACGCCTGCCGCCGCAACATCGACATGACCTACGTCGTCATGGACAACCACATCTACGGCATGACCAAAGGCCAGCCATCGCCCACGACCGAACCGGAGTTCGACACCGCGCTGTCGCCGGGCGGCACAAGGGTGCGGCCGTTCCATCCGCTGGTGGTGGCGCTCGCCTCGGGAGCGAACTTCATCGCCCGCTGCTTCTCCGGCGACCCCAACCAGACCGCCGACGTGCTGGCGCAAGCGATCAAGCATCCGGGATTTTCCTTTATCGAAATCCTCAGCCCCTGCGTGACCTTCCGGCCCGATGAAAAGGCGTGGAAGGACCAGGTGCACGCGGCCCCGGTCACCGAGACCTCGGATCAAGGCAAGGCGGCGCGCCGGCTGATGACCGACGACGGTTTCAACATCGGCATTCTCTACCGCGGCACTCGCACGCCCTATCAGCCCGCGGCCGGTGCAACCAACATCGACTTGTCGGAGCTGGAAAAGGATTTCGCGCTATGAGCAAAACCCCGGGCGCCCCGAAAGTCGCCAACCTCAACGATCTCTTGGCGGTCGCCTACCAGATCGAGATCGACGCGGTCGACCGCTACAAGCTGCTGGCCGACCAGATGGAAACCCACAACAACCCGGAACTGGTCAAGATCTTCCGCGATCTGGCCCGCGCCGAAGGCATCCACGGCGAGGAAATCCGCCGCATGGCCGGCGATTTCGACGTCGCCGCCCGCGCCCGCAAAATTGCGAAATTCGAGAAAAGCGAAAGCCCGGAAGAAGCCGATCTCGGTTCCGCGCATTACATGATGACGCCGTGGCATGCCTTGCAGCTCTCGCTCGCCGGCGAAAAACGCGCGCTCGCCTATTTCACTTCGATCGTGGAGACCACAAAGGATCCGAAGGTCAAGACGCTGGCGGCAGAACTCGTCGAAGAGGAAGCCGAGCACGTCCAGCTCGTGCACCGGCTGCTGCAACGCTATCCGAAGCCGAGCGAGACTTGGGCCGACGATCTCGATCCGCCGGTCTCGCAGGAATAAGAATTTCTCACGCAACCCCGCACGTTCTTATCCCTCCCCGCTTGCGGGGAGGGTGCCGCGAGCCCTTGCGGGCGGCGGGTGGGGTGCGGTTGCCCATACTGCGGAGAGCGAACCCCCACCCCGCTCGCTTCGCGAGCGACCCTCCCCGCAAGGGGGAGGGTAAGAAAGATCACTCCTCCTTCAGCCCATAGG